>NZ_BBMY01000004.1 GCF_000759775.1 Escherichia albertii NBRC 107761 = DSM 17582 | reverse complement strand
TCTGCGTCTGAACGGTAGGCCGGATAAGGCGTTGACGCCGCATCCGGCGGTTATGCGCGGATGCCTGATGCGACGCTGGCGCGTCTTATCATGCCTACAAACCTGTGCCTGAACGGTAGGCCGGATAAGGCGTTTACGCCGCACCCGGCGGTTATGTGCAGATGCCTGATGCGACGCTGACGCGTCTTATCATGTCTACAAACCTACACAGCATCGCATCTCAACGGAAAATCAGTACAACAACGCGTACAACTGGCGGCGATACTTCGACGCCAGCGCATCACCGGTCCCCAGCGCAGCGAGGATCTCCTGGAAGGTTTTACGTGTCTGACCGTCTGCGGCAGTTAAATCTTTACGCAGATGCCCAAACAGCAACTCCAGCGCCTCTTCATTGCGCCCAACCTGATGCAGTTGCAGCGCCAGTTGCGTCGCCAGTGCGGCATCTTCTGGATTCTCCGCTACCTGCTGTTGCAGCTGTTGAATTTCCGGCGTATCTGCCGCTTGCTTTAGCAGTTCGATTTGCGCCACCAGTCCCTGATAGCGGGTGTCCTGATCCTGTAACGGAATGGTTTTCAGCACGGCTTCTGCATCTTCAGAACGGTTCAGGGCAATCAGTGTTTCTGCCAGCAGCAGGCCGATCTCCCCGCTCTGATTTGACAACTGCCAGGCTTCTTTCAGCAGCGGCAGGGCGTCGGTGTAGTTTTCTTCCTGCATCAGTTGCATTGCCTGCTGTGCTTTCAGTTCTTCTTCGCGGGGCAGAACTTTATCCAGCAGGGCGCGGATCGCTTCTTCCGGTTGCGGCCCCTGGAAGCCGTCTACTGGTTGCCCGTTCTGGAACAGATATACGGTCGGAATCGCGCGCAGACCAAACTGGGCGGCAATCATCTGCTCCGCGTCGCAGTCCAGTTTTGCCAGAATAAATTGCCCGTTGCACTGCGCTGCGAGGCTTTCCAGGATCGGCGTTAATTGCAAACAGTGCTGGCTACGTTCAGACCAAAAATAGAACAGCACTGGCGTGGTCATCGACTGTTCAAGAACCTGTTGCAGGTTAGATTCGTTAATGTTGACAATATTTTCTACGGACATGGAGTCACTCTCTGTTGTCGATATTTTCTTTGACATGGGGGCTTAAGCGCACGCTTCAACTCACCCCTGCAATATTTTGTCCATCAAGCGCCCCGGTAGCAGGCGCTTGAGCATCATTACCGCCCAGGTCACCAGCGTCACCGGATAGCGCATCCTCGGCCTCTCGCTAATAAAAGCATGGCGCACTTTGTCGACCACTGCTTCTGGCCCTAGCGTAAAGCGGGCGGCGATGCCGGGATTTTCGACTGGTTTATCACTTTGCGTCTGGTTGACGTTGTCGGTGAAGCGAGTACGAATGGGACCGGGCTCAATCAGGCTGACTTTAATTCCGCTGTGGCGCAGTTCCATGCGCAGTGCGTCTGACCACGCCTCCAGCGCATATTTACTGGCTGCATAAGCACCGCGGCCCGGTGTGGAGATTAACCCCATCACCGATGAGGTCATCACAATACGTCCTTCACCGTGTGGCAACATCGCGGGTAACAGGCGCATGGTGAGCTGGTGTGCGCCAAAAAAGTTGGCGGAAAACTGCTGTTCCATCTGCGCGCGGCTGATGGTGGAAAGGGGGCCATACACGCCGAATCCGGCATTGTTAAAGATCCCATACAGACAATTATCGGTCAGGGCGATCACTTCGTCGGCTGCGTGATCAACGCTTTCTGGTGAATCCAGATCGATCAACACACCGGTGAATCCCATGCTGTTCATGCGCGCAACATCATCCGCTTTCCGACAACCTGCCAGCACATGAAAAGCCTGGCGTTTTAATTCGAGCGCGCTTTCCAGTCCAATTCCACTGGAACATCCGGTAATTAAGACCGATTTTTGCATAACTTTACCTGTCAGGATCTCCGTTGCTTTATGAGTCATGATTTACTAAAGGCTGCAACTGCTTCGCCATCCAGTCGGCAATAAACGGCTGGGCGTCGCGGTTGGGATGAATACCGTCATCCTGCATCCATTGTGGTTTGAGGTAGACCTCTTCCATAAAAAAGGGCAGTAGCGGGATGTCGAACTCTTTGGCGAGCTTTGGATAAATAGCACTAAAGGCTTCATTATAACGGCGACCATAGTTTGCCGGCAGACGTATTTGCATTAACAATGGTTCTGCGTTGGCGGCTTTGACATCCTGCAAAATCTGGCGCAGCGTCTGCTCTGTTTGCTGCGGCTGAAAGCCTCGCAAACCGTCATTGCCGCCCAGTTCTACCAGCACCCAGCGTGGTTGATGCTGTTTCAGCAAAGCCGGAAGGCGCGCCAGCCCTTGTTGCGAGGTGTCGCCGCTGATGCTGGCATTAACGACCGACGTTTTACTCTGCCACTTATCATTCAATAAGGCAGGCCAGGCCGCGCTGGCTGACATTCGATACCCGGCGCTCAGGCTATCACCCAGAATCAACAACGTGTCCGCTGCGGCGGCGCGGAAGGTTAACAGGACCAGAAACAGGAAGGGCAAATGCCAGCGGAAAACATTGTTGAAGTTCATCATCTTAAGAAGTCCGTCGGTCAGGGGGAGCATGAACTCTCCATCCTCACCGGAGTTGAGCTGGTTGTCAAACGCGGCGAGACCATCGCACTGGTGGGCGAGTCGGGATCGGGTAAGTCAACCTTGCTGGCGATCCTCGCCGGGCTGGATGACGGCAGCAGTGGCGAAGTGAGTCTGGTGGGACAACCGCTACATAATATGGACGAAGAAGCGCGGGCAACGTTACGTGCGAAGCACGTAGGCTTTGTTTTTCAGTCATTTATGTTAATTCCTACCCTTAACGCGCTGGAAAACGTCGAGCTTCCGGCGCTGCTGCGCGGTGAGAGTAGCCTGGAAAGCCGTAACGGGGCGAAAGCGTTGCTCGAACAGTTAGGACTGGGTAAACGTCTTGATCATCTTCCGGCACAGCTTTCTGGCGGCGAACAGCAACGAGTGGCGCTGGCGCGAGCCTTTAATGGTCGACCTGATGTGCTGTTTGCCGACGAACCCACCGGCAACCTTGACCGCCAGACGGGCGATAAAATTGCCGACCTGCTGTTTTCCCTCAACCGTGAGCATGGCACCACGTTGATTATGGTGACTCACGATCTGCAACTGGCGGCGCGCTGCGACCGCTGCTTACGGCTGGTGAACGGGCAGTTGCAGGAGGAAGCATGATTGCACGTTGGTTCTGGCGTGAATGGCGCTCTCCGTCACTATTAATTGTCTGGCTGGCGCTAAGCCTGGCGGTGGCCTGCGTGCTGGCGCTGGGCAATATCAGCGATCGCATGGAGAAAGGTTTAAGCCAGCAAAGCCGTGAGTTTATGGCGGGCGATAGGGCGTTGCGCAGTTCACGTGAAGTACCGCAAGCGTGGCTGGAGGAAGCGCAAAAGCGCGGCCTGAAAGTCGGCAAACAGCTGACTTTTGCCACTATGACTTTTGCGGGCGACACGCCGCAACTGGCGAGCGTCAAGGCGGTGGATGATATCTACCCGATGTATGGCGATCTGCAAACCAATCCCCCTGGCCTGAAACCACAGGCGGGAAGCGTTCTGCTGGCGCCACGACTGATGGCGCTGCTTAACCTGAAAATCGGCGACACCATCGACGTGGGCGATGTCACGCTACGGATTGCCGGAGAAGTGATTCAGGAGCCGGACTCGGGTTTTAACCCCTTCCAGATAGCCCCTCGCCTGATGATGAATCTGGCAGATGTCGACAAAACCGGAGCCGTGCAGCCGGGAAGTCGGGTCACCTGGCGCTATAAATTCGGCGGCACGGCAAACCAGCTTGATGGTTATGAACGATGGTTGCTACCGCAACTCACGGCAGAACAACGCTGGTATGGTCTGGAACAAGATGACGGTGCGCTGGGGCGATCGATGGAACGCTCGCAACAATTCCTGCTGCTTTCGGCACTGCTAACCTTACTGCTGGCTGTGGCGGCGGTGGCAGTGGCAATGAATCATTACTGTCGAAGCCGTTACGACCTGGTGGCGATCCTCAAAACGCTGGGGGCAGGGCGAGCGCAACTGCGTAAGTTGATTGTCGGTCAGTGGTTGATGGTACTGGTGCTTTCAGCCGTTACTGGCGGGGCGATGGGGCTGTTGTTCGAAAACGTGTTGATGGTGCTGCTTAAGCCCGTTCTGCCTGCGGCACTACCGCCTGCCAGTCTCTGGCCGTGGTTATGGGCGCTCGGCACCATGACGGTTATCTCACTGCTGGTGGGACTTCGACCGTACCGCCTGTTGCTGGCAACGCAGCCTTTACGCGTATTACGTAACGATGTGGTAGCCAACGTCTGGCCGCTGAAGTTTTATCTGCCGATTGTCACTGTGGTGGTTGTGTTGCTGCTCGTCGGACTGATGGGCGGCAGTATGCTGCTGTGGGCGGTGCTGGCGGGTGCGGTAGTGCTGGCTTTGCTGTGCGGCGTGCTGGGCTGGATGCTGCTGAATGTATTGCGCAGCATGACTCTTAAATCGCTACCTCTGCGCCTGGCGGTCAGCCGCCTGTTGCGCCAGCCATGGGCGACGTTAAGCCAGCTTTCAGCCTTTTCGCTCTCCTTTATGCTGCTGGCACTGCTGTTGGTGTTGCGTGGCGATCTGCTTGACCGCTGGCAACAACAACTGCCGCCAGAAAGCCCGAACTATTTTTTAATCAACATCGCTACGGAACAGGTTACACCGCTAAAAACGTTCCTGGGTGAGCACCAGGTCGCCCCCGAGACATTTTATCCGGTGGTGCGAGCACGTCTGACGGCGATTAACGGCAAGCCGACTGAAGGCAATGAGGATGAGGCGCTCAACCGCGAACTCAACCTCACCTGGCAAAATACGCGGCCCGATCATAACCCGATCGTCGCTGGTAACTGGCCGCCAAAAGCGGATGAAGTATCGATGGAAGAGGGGCTGGCGAAACGCTTAAACGTTGCCCTCGGCGATACCGTGACTTTTATGGGCGATACCCAGGAGTTTCGTGCCAGGGTGACCAGCCTGCGCAAAGTAGACTGGGAAAGTTTGCGGCCTAATTTCTATTTTATTTTCCCGGAAGGGGCGCTCGATGGGCAGCCGCAAAGCTGGCTTACCAGTTTCCACTGGGAGAACGACAACGGCATGTTGACGCAACTTAACCGCCAGTTTCCGACTATTAGTCTGTTAGACATTGGCGCGATTTTAAAACAGGTCGGTCAGGTGCTGGAGCAGGTAAGTCGGGCGCTGGAAGTGATGGTGGTGCTGGTGACGGCCTGCGGTATGTTGCTGGCACAGGTGCAGGTGGGAATGCGTCAGCGCCATCAGGAGCTGGTGGTGTGGCGCACTCTCGGCGCGGGGAAAAACCTGCTGCGCACAACATTGTGGTGTGAGTTCGCCATGCTCGGGTTTGTCTCCGGCCTGGTGGCTGCGATTGGCGCAGAAACGGCGCTGGCGGTATTGCAGGCGAAAGTGTTTGATTTCCCGTGGGAGCCAGACTGGCGATTGTGGATTGTGCTGCCGTGCAGCGGTGCGCTGCTTCTTTCCTTGTGCGGAGGCTGGCTGGGCGCACGACTGGTTAAGGGGAAGGCGCTGTTCAGGCAGTTTGCGGGGTGATGACAGGCGTCAGATTGCCTGATGCGCTACGCTTATCAGGCCTACAAAGATCGTGCAATATATTGAGTTTTCGAGATTTTGTAGGCCGGATAAGGCGTACACGCCGCATCCGGCAGTTGTGCGCAGATGCCTGATGCGACGCAGGTGCGTCTTATCATGCCAGGAAACCAGCGCTCAACCGTAGGGCGGATAAGGCGTTCACGCCGCATCCGGCATGAACAACGCGCACAGAATCTCCCCCATTACTGCGCTTTAACCCACTCCATCACTTCCGCCCACTCACCGCGAAAAACGATTTTTTCAGCTTTTTTCTCAAGCTGATAGCGATACATCGGGTCGTAATATTCTTCAAGCAGTGGCACCAGCCAGGCCAAATGACCATCGGTGCTGCCGGTTGCGAGTTGCGTTGCCAGCGCCGTATCCAGTCGTGCGGCCAGTTCGTTATAGCGCTGTAGCCCAAGCCGACGCTTAATCGCCGAAAGCCCATGGTGCAGGTATTCGCAATACTCTTGCCAGCCCTGTTCGTCGCCGTACGCGTGGGTAAAATCATGATGCATACGCAGGAAATACTCTTCGTTCAGGCGTTCAAGACGGATTTCAAACGGATCTTCTACTACCGCAATCGTCGCCTGAGTCATTCGCTCGCGCAGACATTCCGGCAGGTGATTCGAACCGATCATCCGGCTTTCATCTTCCAGCACCCACAGGCGCAAATCCTGACGGGCGTCGGTTTTTAGCATTTCAGCAGCCAGCAGGTTTTCAAAACTCGCCTGGCTAAGTTGCGGTTGTAGCGTGCGGCCAAAAGCAGAACCGCGATGATGCGCCAGCCCTTCCAGATCAACGCCGTTGGGTTGTTGTTGTACTAACCGTGTTTTTCCACTGCCGGTACAGCCGCCAATCAGCACAATGGGTTTTTGTGACAGTTCGATAGTTGCCTGAATCGCGGCCTGGCGCAGTGCTTTATAACCGCCGTTGACCAGCGGATAGTCAATCCCGGCATCATGCAACCAACGTTGCACAATATGTGAACGCTGACCGCCACGGGCGCAGCAGAGAATACCTTGCGGATGTTGCAGACATGCTGCTCGCCAGGCGTCCATGCGCTGCTGGCGAATTTCACCCGCCACCAGTTTATGCCCCAACGCCAGCGCCGCGTCTGACCCTTGCTGTTTATAGCAGGTGCCAATGGCGGTGCGTTCATCGTTATTCACTAACGGCAAGTTGATAGCAGCGGGCATCGCACCTTGTTCAAATTCAACGGGCGCGCGGACATCGATAATAGGTGTATCGGCGATGAGTATCGCGCGATAGTCCGTTCCATCGTTCATGTTAAATCCTGAATCTAACTAAACAGCAATGGGCGGGATTTTACGCGCACAGCGAGGCGCCGGGGAAGGGTAAGATTGATTCCCCGGCATTTATGGTTTAATTGAGCTTATTTTGTGCCCAGATTACGCCGCTGGCATATTCCGGCGTTAGTAGAGGGATTAATGCTTCCAGCGTTGCAGTCAAACGTGATGTATCACCGTCGGTTAAATTCAGGTGACCCACTTTACGACCCGGACGCACTTCTTTGTTGTACCAGTGCAGATGCACCAGTGGTAGTTTCAGCCAGTCATAATTCACATCGCTGCCAATCAGGTTAATCATCACCGACGGGCTATTAACCACTGGTTGCGGTAACGGCAAATTGGTAATCGCCCGCAGATGCAGCTCAAATTGGCTGATGCTGGCGCCGTTTTGCGTCCAGTGACCGCTGTTATGTACGCGTGGGGCCAGTTCATTGATCAGCAGACCTTGAGGGGTGACAAAACACTCCATCGCCATCACGCCCACGTAGTCCAACTCCTGCATAATCGCCGATAGCATTTCTTCGGCCTGAGCTTGCTGTCGGGCATTGGCCTGCGGAAACGCGACGCTGGTACGCAGAATGCCGTCCTGATGCAGGTTGTGTGTTAGCGGATAAAACACGGTGCTGCCGTCAAAGCCGCGCGCGCCAACCAGTGATACCTCGCCGGAGAAGTTAATACCCTGCTCGACAATACATTCGCCGTAGCATTCAGCTGGTAACTGTGCAGTTTCATCGGCGCGTAAACGCCATTGACCGCGACCGTCATAGCCGCCAGTGCGACGCTTAACAATCGCCAGTTCGCCAAGTTTTTCGAATACCGCAGACCATTCGTTGCGATCGACCAGTAACTGCCACGGCGCGGTCGGCAGACGGAGCTTGTTAAAAAGCTGCTTTTGGGTCAGACGGTCGGCAATAATCGGGAACACATCGCGGTTCACAAAAGCCGGATGGCGCGCCAGCTCGCGGGTTAATGCGGTTTCTGGCCAGCGTTCGATCTCAGCGGTAATCACGCTTTGTTGAAAGGGCACCGCCGCAGGCTCAGCGTCCAGCCCGACAGGCCAGACAGCAATCCCTAACGGCTCGCCCGCCTGGCGTAACATACGGCCTAACTGCCCGTTACCGAGGACGCAAACCTGTTTCATGCCGCACCCCGCGGGTCCGGGTTTTCCAGCACTTCGTCGGTCTGGGCTTTGCGCCAGTCGTTCAGACGCTGGTGCAATTCTTTGTCGTGAGTTGCGAGAATTTGTGCTGCCAGTAACGCCGCGTTTGCCGCACCGGCTTTACCAATCGCCAGCGTACCTACCGGAATACCGCGTGGCATTTGCACAATGGAGTAAAGACTATCAACACCGCTCAGTGCGGCGCTCTGTACTGGTACGCCCAGCACTGGCACCAGCGTTTTGGCGGCAATCATGCCCGGCAGATGCGCCGCGCCGCCTGCGCCCGCAATAATCACCTGATAACCGTTCTCTTCGGCGCTTTCGGCGAAGTTGAACAGTTTATCGGGGGTGCGATGAGCGGAAACCACTTCAACGTGGTGCGGGACATTCAGTATTTCGAAGATTTCGGCGGCGAACTGCATGGTAGCCCAGTCGCTTTTGGACCCCATCACGATGGCGACACGCGCCGGATTATTGCGGGAAGACATGCGTCTAAAAACTCCTGTGGTGCACAACTCTCGGCTTTAGAGGGCACAGATAATAGCACGGAAAAAGAGCAAGGAAAACGGTTGCGTAGACGAGATTAACCGTCATTCGTTGAGTTTTTAGTCTGAGTTGTGTGTTGATTATGCGCTCTGGCTGAACTGGCAAAGAATGTCCATATCAGCACAATGCTCCACGGAAAAAAGCAAATACCGACAATCAATATAAATCTTTCTACAAAGCGTTGGTTGTGAGGGTGGGTAAGCAATAAGTAGATCATATAGAAATAAACTATCCATGAAATGACTGCCGCCGCTACCAGTGACAATGCGCCAAAATAGAAACCAACAAGCCCAAACCAGCTAATACACAGAGGTGCTCCTGCCATAAGGGCGATGCCAGAAATCAAAAATCCGTTGCAGCGTTGCATAATAATATTCCCTGTCGTTATTTCATTCAGGGACTATTACCTTGTTGACTCAGAAAAAGATATACCGGTTGCGGTAGTCTGGTGCCTTTTTCGGAATTTATTAATTCGTGGTTAAAACGGAAAATGGATTAATTCAACGTCATCTGCCGTGACTTTCACCATCGATCCTTCTGTATGCCAGGCACCCAGCACGATGCGGAAAGCAGATTGCTGATTAGCGATGAGTTCATGCACCGCCGGACGATGCGTATGTCCGTGGATTAGCCATTGTGCCTGATTTTTTTCCATCGCACTGACCACCGCGTTTTGGTTAACGTCCATGATCGCCAGCGATTTACTGCTGTTGGCTTCTTTACTGTTCGCGCGCATTCGCGCGGCAATACGTTTGCGCACAAACAACGGCAGGGCGAGGAATAGCGTTTGCAACCAGGGTTTGTGGACTTTGGCACGAAAAGCCTGATAACTCGCGTCATCGGTGCACAGCGTGTCGCCGTGCATAATCAACACCCGGCGACCATAAAGTTCGAGCACTTTTTCTTCCGGCAATAACGTCATGCCGCTTTCGCGAGCAAAGCGTTTGCCGAGCAGAAAATCACGGTTGCCATGAATGAAATAACAGGGAACGCCGGAATCGGATACCGCTTTGATCGCCGCCGCTATCTGGCGATGAAGTGGGTTGGGATCGTCGTCACCAATCCAGGCTTCAAACAGATCGCCAAGAATATACAGCGCGTCGGCCTTGCGGGCTTCCCCCGCTAAAAAACGCAGAAAACCGGCGGTGATCGCCGGTTCTTCCACGCAGAGATGAAGATCTGCAATAAAGATTGTCGCCACGATTACTCGCTAACGGTCACGCTTTCAATGATGACGTCTTCTTTTGGCACGTCCTGATGCATGCCGCTACGACCGGTTGCCACACCTTTAATTTTGTCGACTACGTCCATGCCTTCAACCACTTCTGCAAACACGCAGTAGCCCCAACCTTGCAGGCTTTCACCGGAGAAGTTCAGGAAGTCGTTATCAACCACGTTGATGAAGAACTGGGCAGTTGCAGAGTGTGGAGCCTGAGTACGCGCCATCGCCAGCGTACCACGGGTATTTTTCAGACCGTTGTTGGCTTCGTTTTTGATCGGTTCTTTGGTGGCTTTTTGTTTCATGCCTGGTTCAAAGCCGCCGCCCTGAATCATAAAGCCGTTGATAACACGGTGGAAAATGGTGTTGTTGTAAAAACCTTCGCGGCAGTAGTCCAGGAAGTTTTTAACTGTTTCAGGTGCTTTATCGTCAAAAGTTTTGATGACAATATCGCCGTGATTGGTGTGGAAAGTAACCATTTTTGCATCCTGTTCCGTTTGATTGGTGCTTCGACCCGGTTCGGGTCATATATAGGGTGGTGTTATAGCATAACCGCACGATCGGATCATCTCGCAATGTATGCTGATTCGTGCGGGAAATATGGGTATTATACGCAACTCAATTACCACACATGTCTAAACGGAATCTTCGATGCTAAAAATCTTCAATACTCTGACACGCCAAAAAGAGGAATTTAAGCCTATTCACGCCGGGGAAGTCGGCATGTACGTGTGTGGAATCACCGTTTACGATCTCTGTCATATCGGTCACGGGCGTACCTTTGTTGCGTTTGACGTGGTTGCACGCTACCTGCGTTTCCTCGGCTATAAGCTGAAGTATGTGCGCAATATTACCGATATCGACGACAAAATCATCAAGCGCGCCAATGAAAATGGCGAAAGCTTTGTGGCGCTGGTGGAGCGTATGATCGCCGAAATGCACAAAGATTTTGATGCTCTGAATATCCAGCGCCCCGACATGGAACCGCGTGCGACGCACCATATCGCAGAAATTATTGAATTGACCGAGCAACTGATCGCCAAAGGTCACGCTTATGTGGCGGACAACGGCGACGTGATGTTCGACGTACCGACCGATCCGACTTATGGCGTGTTGTCGCGTCAGGATCTCGACCAGCTGCAGGCAGGCGCGCGCGTTGACGTGGTCGACGACAAACGCAACCCGATGGACTTCGTACTGTGGAAGATGTCGAAAGAGGGCGAACCGAGCTGGCCGTCTCCGTGGGGCGCGGGCCGTCCTGGCTGGCACATTGAATGTTCGGCAATGAACTGCAAGCAACTGGGTAACCACTTTGATATCCACGGCGGCGGTTCAGACCTGATGTTCCCGCACCACGAGAACGAAATTGCCCAGTCTACCTGTGCCCATGATGGTCAGTATGTGAACTACTGGATGCACTCAGGAATGGTGATGGTTGACCGCGAGAAAATGTCGAAATCGCTGGGTAACTTCTTCACCGTGCGTGATGTGCTGAAATACTACGACGCGGAAACTGTGCGTTACTTCCTGATGTCCGGTCACTATCGCAGCCAGCTGAACTACAGCGAAGAGAACCTGAAGCAGGCGCGTGCGGCGCTGGAACGTCTCTACACTGCACTGCGCGGCACAGACAAAACCGTTGCGCCTGCGGGGGGTGAAGCGTTTGAAGCGCGCTTTATTGAAGCGATGGACGACGATTTCAACACCCCGGAAGCCTATTCCGTGCTGTTTGATATGGCGCGTGAAGTGAACCGTCTGAAAGCGGAAGATATGGCGGCAGCCAACGCAATGGCGTCTCACCTGCGTAAACTGGCTAGTGTGCTGGGCCTGCTGGAACAAGAACCGGAAGCGTTCCTGCAAAGCGGCGCGCAGGCAGACGACAGCGAAGTGGCTGAGATTGAAGCGTTAATTCAACAGCGTCTGGATGCCCGTAAAGCGAAAGACTGGGCGGCGGCAGATGCGGCGCGTGACCGTCTTAACGAGATGGGGATCGTGCTGGAAGATGGCCCGCAAGGGACCACCTGGCGTCGTAAGTAATTCCTCCTCCTCAATTATCCAGGGCAATGTCTGAATGGCATTGCCCTTTTCTCATTTTGTCTCCATTGAGCATCACTCTGACATCTGTCACGACAAATTTTATTGTCATCCAACATACTGTGGTTTCGTCATAACTTGCAGAATGGAATCTCCTCTTGCCGATGAATAATTTTCCTCCCTTCCGACTGACGTTGATTACCCCCTACCAGACACTCTCTGCACTGGTTATGCGACTTGCGGCGGAATACAGTTGTGCCGTTCATACCCTTGAAGCGGTGCTGGATGAAGTCTATCAGATCAGCGAGCAGTGCCTGGGACAGCAACCGGAAGTGTTGCTCAGCCGGGGAGGAACGGCGGAATATCTACGTTCAGTAGTACAAGATGTCCCTGTTGTCGCTATCAAAACCGCGCCGCTTGACCTCCTCTGTGCGCTACAGCCTTTTGTTCATCGTATTCGCCATGTCGCGTTTTTTAATTTTGGCGAATCAATGCCTGGCGTTGCGGACATAGCTCGTGCGCTGGATATGCAGATTGACGAATATGTTTTCCACACTCAGGAAGAGATGCAGAGTCAGTTGCTCATTTCCCGGCAACTGGGCGCTGAGATGGCACTCGGCGGGCAGCTTACTGTTCGTCTGGCGGGAGCGGTGCAGTTCCCCTGTGTACTGCTGGAAACAGGAGAACATTCTGTGCGTCAGCTATTGCAGGAAGCGGCGAACATCGCGGGCGTCCGGCGTAAGCTTTCGGCGCGTTCAGCACGCCTGAATACCGTTCTGAATAATATCGCACAAGGCATTATCGTCACCGATGAGCGGGATGGTATCTCAATGATTAATCCGGCAGCGGAGCGATTGTTGAATGTCGATGCGACGGGAACATTAGGCAAACCGATCAGCGAGGTTATCCCGTTATCCCGCGTCCCGCAGGTGCGCCAGAGCGGGCAGCGAGAACAGGGCGAATTACTGGAAACAGCCGGACGCACGCTGGTCGCGGATCGGGTGCCAATTCTTGATGATGGATACTGTCTCGGCGTAGTGTGTACTTTTGCCGATAGTGGCCGGATTCAACGTGCGGAGCAACGTTTGCGCCATCAATTGCGTAATAAAGGCTTCACTGCACGTTACAGTTTTGATGATGTTTTAACCTGCTCTCCGGCAATGCTGGCGGTGAAATCGCTGGCGAAAACGTATGCCGCCGCTAATGCCACCGTATTGATTCAGGGGGAGACGGGAACAGGTAAGGAATTGTTTGCTCAGGGTATTCATCTTGCCAGTCGCCGGGCTGACGGGCCGTTTGTGGCAATTAACTGTGCGGCAATCCCGGAGGCGTTGCTGGAAAGTGAATTATTCGGTTACGAAGAGGGAGCATTCACTGGCGCCCGACGTAGCGGTAAGGCGGGAATGTTTGAGCTGGCACACCAGGGGACATTGTTTCTGGATGAAGTGGGAGAACTGCCATTGTTACTCCAGGCGCGCTTGTTACGTGTGTTACAAGAGCGCGAAGTGGTTCGTTTGGGGGGCACACAGGTTATTCCTGTTGATGTACGTATTTTGTGCGCGACGCATCGGGATCTTGACCAGTGCGTGTCGGTAGGAACCTTTCGTCAGGATCTGCTGTATAGATTGAATGTGCTTTCGTTGTTCATTCCGCCGTTACGAGAGCGGCGTAGCGATATTCTCCATCTTGCCAGACATTTTCTTGGTCAGCAGCAGATTGAAAAGCACCGGGTAAATCACGTGCTGGAGGCGGTGGGGGCGCAACTGGAGCGCTACAACTGGCCGGGGAATTTGCGTGAACTGCAAAATATTACGGAGCGGCTGGCGTTGTTTGTCACTTTCGAGCCGCAAACCGACTGGCGTCAGCGGCTGAGCATGGTCTGGTCGCCCGCTGCGCAGGGCAAAGATAACGCTGTTTTGCCGCTGACGTTACAAGGGGAGTTTGCTTCGCTCAAAGAGATGGTGCGGGATCTGGAGCAGCAGATTATTCACTACTATTTGCAACGCAACAATGACGATCAAACTCGCGTTGCACAATTGTTAGGTATCAGCCGTATGAGCCTGTGGCGTCGGATGCAGGACGGACATTCAGAGACATCATGCGAACAGTGAACGACGTTAAAGGTGATAACGCCGTTCACCAACGTATGATTAATGAGATTCAGATGTGGCGGCTTTGCGCGGGCGTATGGTGAGCACCAGTATCGCCGCAGCAATCAGACAGCCGACCATCAGACCAAACCCCGCAGCATATGACCCCTGATAGTATTGAATCAGATAACCAATCGCGATGGGAGCGATAAAACCGCCGATCTGCCCTCCGGTATTGATAAAACCACTGGCGAAGCCCATTACTTTGGTGGGCAGCACTTCCATTGAAATTGCCCAGAACACGCCAAACGGCATAAAGATGCCGAATGCTGCTGTCAGCGTCAGCCACAGTACGCACATATTGGGATCTGCGGCGGCAAATGCCTGCCACATAAACAGCGCACCCAACAGGTAACATGTGGCGACGAAAATCTGCTTACGTCCGCCAAACAGGTGATTACACACCCAACTGGCAATCAGCATCGCGACGAACGAGGCAAAGAAAGGAATAGAGGCGACGAGCCCCATTTTCACCATTGCAAACTGACGTACATCAACCAGATAAGACGGCAACCAGGAGAGGAATCCCCAGAAGGCGATGCCAAAGAGCAAGTAGGTGCACATCAACATCCACAGTCCAGGTTCACGAACGGCCGCAGCAAGCGCCAGTCGCTTTTCTTCTTTACTGAGCGCCACCGTATCGGAGGCTGTTTGTCCTTCACGAATTTCCGCCAGTTCCTGCGGCGTTACGTCAGGGTGATCTTCCGGTTTGTCACGCATGTACTTCCAGCACAACCAGGTGACGATAAAACCGGGGATCGCGAAGATGTAGAACACGCCGCGCCAGCCTACCCATTGCATCAGTAAAACCACCAGTAACGGAGCGAAAGCTGGGCCTAAGGCGATGGAGCACAGATTCAGCGAGTTAGCGCGAACTTGCTCCTTTTTCGGAAACCATTGACTGATAAGCTTCCAGGAGGCGGGCGGATGCATTGCTTCGCCTGCGCCAAACAACGGGCGTACCAGCAGCAGACCAATAAAACCGCCGACCATGCCAGTAAAGGCGGTAAACAGCGACCACCAGAACAGCGCCAGCGTCATGGTGACCCGACCACCAAAACGGTCAACCATCAACCCCGCGCCAATTTGCAGTAAACCATAGCCGATGAAAAAGGCGCTGAGCACTAATCCTTTTTCGCCGGCAGTGAGTCCCAGTTCATTGCTGATCGCGGGTAAAGCAACCGAAAAATTAACGCGATCAAGGTAAGAAATCAGAAAAATCAACCAGAGTATCAACAACATCTTGTTGCGTACTCGCCATTGACCCGATCCTGTCGTCATTATTATCTCCTTCAGGTAGTTATGCTGTGAAATGCAGTAAACCTTGTTGCGACATCCAGTTCTGGATCAGCGCGGCAATGTCATCCGCGTTGCGATCCATAATCAGAATGTGTGAGTTGCCATGGATCCCCTGTTTGGGAAGCTCGAGCCACGTTACGGGGACGTTCGCTTGTGAAAGCTTCCCGGCCCAGGCAGTGACATTGCGATAAAACTCAGGCCACCAGGTTTCTCCGGCGTCGAGGTTGTCGCCCCAGATAACCAGGAACGGTATGTCACGGAGTTGCGTAAGATCGACGCCTGCAGTATCCGGCGCGCCAGATGGCTCCAGCAGAATGACTTCCGCCACACGTTCCGGGTGTTGCTGCACGACATTCAGGATCTGTCCGCAGCCTTGGCTATGGGCGAGAATGACGCTTTTACCTAATTTGGCGAGCAGCGCGGCATAAGCCGCTTCCGCCAGCGCGTCATTGCATGTCCAACGCGGAACGGCTTGTTTCATGAAGATATCGAACGCTTCGACGGGAAATTGCTGTCCAGGCCAGACTTCACGTGTCGGATAATTCGGACCAAAACGAAAACTTTCCCATGCTTGTTGCTTGGTACGGAACTGGGGTTGCCCGGCGTAGATATGTGGGTACTGAGCCCATGAAGCCCGGCCACGTTCTACACCATCGCAGACATATGTGTTATGGCCGTGACGCAGGAAGTAGTGGTGCATACCTGGGCGACCGTCCGGCGTGGTTTCCCAGCAGGCTCCGGTCATGCCGCCGCCGTGGACAAACACCAACGGCCAACGTGCCTGCGGCTGTTCAAGTTCGATGAACTGTACGTACATCTGTCCCGCTTCGAATTGCCCGTTAGGATCGAGTCGCGACGGGGTACAACCTTTGGCGATAGTGGTTTCAAATGTCGGCTGACCGCTGATTTCGTACTCCTGGCCGCCGACGAAAAAGCTGCCAAGATTGCGGATATGCAAGGTTGCATTACTCATCGCAGAGGTTTCCTGTCTGGAAATTAAACTCACGATAACATCGTGCCTGTGACAAATGACTCGTTATGCCTGTCTGGAGATGTTGACGAATAAAGGCTACCGCATGCAGCAATTTCTCCTGATCAATGCCGGTCTGCACACCCATTCGCCAGAGCATGTTGACGGTATCTTCTGTCGCGCAATTACCTGCCGCACCTGGCGCGAACGGGCAACCGCCCAACCCGCCAGCGGCAGTCTCCAGGCGTCGTATGCCATGCGTCAATGCCACGAGGGTGTTGGCCAGCGCCATACCGTGGGTGTCATGCAGGTGCAGACCGATATCCAGCAGAGGGTGAATGTTGCGTACTCTGGAGAGTAATTCCCCTGTCTGTACCGGAGAGGCGACGCCGATGGTGTCGCACAATGTCACGTCTTTGATGCCGCGGGATACAGCTTCCGACAGCAGCCGCAAAACGGCATCAACACTGACGGCCCCTGCGAACGGGCAGCCAAAGACAGTCGCCATACTGAGGGTGACGTGCATATCGGGCCTGGCAGTGATAATAGCAGACAGTTCTGCCAGCGAATCCGCGTGAGTACGCTTGATATTGGCTTGATTGTGTTGCTCGCTGGCAGAAATCACATAGCTGATATGGCGCACGCCAGCATGCCAGGCATCCTGCGCCCCCCGCAGATTAGGCACCAGAGCGACGATGTCTAGTCCCAGATTCTCGCGGGTATTGCGTTGTAGAACATGTGCGACTACCTGTCCGGCATCAGCCATTTGCGGGATTGCTTTCGGGTTAACAAACGACGTGATTTCCAGGCGTTTTAATCCGGCATCGATCAGCAAATCAATCGACTGCGTTTTGATTTCTGTGGGGATCCAGGTACTGATATTCTGAAAACCATCGCGCGGGCAAACCTCTGTCATAGCGATATCTGGCGGCAGAGACGCAGCGTTAATCCATGATTTCAGGTTCACAGGATGCCCTCCGCGCGCAACTGCGCAAGTTCCGCATCGTCTAAACCCAGTCTGGAGCTGTAGATTTCCTGATTGTGTTGCCCAAGAAGTGGAGAAGGCGTTCGGATGCCGGTTGGTGTACTCGTCAGCTTGATGTGGGAACCCGTGAGTTTTAGCGTCCCCGCGATGGGATGTTCGACATCAATAAACATCTCGCGAGCATCGGCAATATGCGGGTCGCTAACCAGTTGATCAATGTTATTAATTGGCGCGGCAGGGACTCCGGCATTCAGCATGCAATCGACGATCTCATTGACGCTGTACTGGCGACTCCAGATCTCAATTATTGGCTTGAGCAGCGCATGGTTTTTGACGCGCAGTGGATTACTGTTGAACTCTTCACGGATTGCCAGTTCTGGTTGCCCCATGGTCTGAGCGACCAGACTCCACAGTTTGTCGTTGGCGGCGGCAATTACTACGTCACCGTCGCGGGCTTTAAAGGTGTCGTAGGGATAGCAGGATTCGTATCGGTTGCCGATATGTTCGGGAATTCGCCCCTCTGTCAGGTAAATCTGGGTGATAATCTCCAGACTGGCGACGACCGAATCCACCAGGGCAATATCGACCTTTTGTCCTTCGCCAGTCTGGTCGCGGTGGCGCAATGCGGCCAGCGTGCCGATAGTGGCCGAAAGCCCGGCTAAAACATCGCTCATCGCCGTACCAGAGCGGGTAGGTTCACCGCCGGGCCAGCCCGTGGTGCTCATCAACCCGCCCATCGCCTGACCGATAATGTCGTAACCTGGACGCTGACTGTATGGCCCGGTATGACCAAAACCGGAAATCGCGCAGTAGATGATACGCGGGTTAACCTTTCTCAGCTCGTCATAGCCTAGCCCCAGTTTTTCCATCGTGCCTGGACGGTAATTTTCCACCACGATATCGGCAGTTTTGACCAGTTCCAGAAACAGTGCCTTGCCGCGCCCTTTCAGGTTGAGAGTGATCCCTTTTTTGTTACGGTTGAGATTCATGTAATAGGCGCTTTCGCCATTTTTAAATGGTGCGAACTGTCGGGTATCGTCTCCGACACCGGGACGTTCGATTTTGATTACCTCCGCCCCCATATCCGCCAGCATCATGGTGCAAAAAGGGCCAGCCAGTACGCGGGTTAAATCCAGTACCTGTAATCCGGCAAGCGCGCCTTGTTTATTTTCCATCTGTTACTCCTTGCTGCGTTGTAGAAATTGCTTGTTCGCTATAGCAAGGGATGTGCCAGCTGACGTGAGAGAAGTCAGGAAGGCAGGTACAGGAGGCGTTGACAGCAAAAAGAAGATGATAAATGTGTGGTGAGAGAAAACTGAACTGTATCAAAAATGGGAAGGTAATTATGGCGTTTGATACAGTTCAGGGGAAAGCCAGGAGACAAGCAATGTATCTGCTAACTCAGCGCTTTCTGCGCCACCACAACATTCCCATCAGTACCATCCCCGGCAACCATACCCACATCAATTCAGAAATTATCACCTGATGACCGTACGGCGTGGTGTAACGAGACAACGCGAACGGCGCGACCTTAATCACCTGCCAGGGAGCGAAAAAGCGTTCCTCTGACCACGGCCACAGCCAGCCAACGCCTTTACCGCCAGTGGTTACCGAATCCAGCAAGCTGTGCGATAACAACGAGACGGTTAAAAACAGCCAGCAGCGAATCAGTCCAGCCCTGAACCATCGACGTCCAATTAGCATGCATAACAGCGGGACAACAAACGCAAACACCAACGAATGGGTAAAACCGCGATGACCAAAAACATTGCCGTAAGCAACGCCAAATTTAAACGACAATACGTCGGCATCGGGCAGCATCGCCACGACGATTCCGGCAAATAACAGGCGCGGGGGGATGATTTTCGAACCCAACCCCAAACCAATGCAAAGGGGAACGGCGGCGTGCGTAATAACGGTTGGCATGATGATCGCTTCGGCAAAATGTCGATGCTATCAGCATGGATGAACGGGGCGTAGAGGGCAAAAGTCTGAAAAGCGAACCGGCCTGTTGATACAGGCCGGGAAAGGGATCAGGCAACAACCTGTACGCTGTGACCAGCAAAACTCACGGTCTGACCGGCGACGATTTTGCAGCGTTTGCGCGTTTCAACCGTACCGTCGACTTTCACCTGGCCTTCGGCAATCGCGATTTTCGCCTGCGCGCCGCTTTCGCTCCAGCCTTCCAGTTTCAGCAAGTCGCACAGCTCAACGTGCGGATGTTTACCTAAAGAAAATGTCGCCATGTTACTCACCCTGTGGATCATGATATTCAACGCACGCCTGTAGCGTGTTTTCAATCAGCGTGGCAACCGTCATCGGGCCAACGCCGCCCGGAACAGGCGTAATGTATGAGGCGCGTTTAGCCGCGTCTTCAAACACCACGTCGCCCACAACTTTGCCATTTTCCAGACGGTTGATGCCGACATCAATCACAATAGCGCCTTCTTTGATCCAGTCACCGGGAATAAAACCCGGCTTACCGACGGCGACGATCAACAGATCGGCATTTTCTACGTGATGACGCAGATTTTTAGTGAAGCGGTGAGTCACGGTGGTGGTGCAACCAGCGAGCAACAGTTCCATGCTCATTGGGCGACCGACGATATTCGACGCGCCAATCACCACGGCGTTGAGGCCGAAGGTATCAATGTTGTAACGCTCAAGCAGTGTGACGATACCGCGCGGGGTGCAGGGACGCAGACGCGGTGCGCGCTGACACAGACGACCGACGTTATAAGGATGGAAACCGTCCACGTCTTTGTCCGGGTGAATCCGTTCCAGCACTTTAACGTAATCAATTCCTGCAGGAAGCGGTAACTGCACCAGAATACCGTCGATGGTGTTGTCGGCATTCAGCGCATCAATAAGCTCAAGCAGCTCTGCTTCGCTGGTGGTTTCCGGGAGGTCATAGGAGCGGGAGACGAACCCGACTTCTTCACAAGCCTTACGTTTGCTTGCGACATAAATTTGCGATGCAGGGTTGCTACCCACCAGCACAACGGCCAGTCCTGGCGCCCGCAGTCCGGCTGCAATACGCGCCTGAACTTTTTGAGCAACTTCAGAGCGCACCTGCTGCGCAATCGTTTTACCGTCAATAATCTTTGCTGCCATCAGAGAGAGGATTCCATCTGTTACGTAGGTCGAAGGGGATAAGTCTATTTTGTCAGAAGCGGGGCGCGCTGTCAGGTTTCGTTTCAGATTTATCACGAGAAGTTACATAAAGAAACTATGTTAAACGAATTGGTGAGTTTGCTAAGCAAGCTATTTGCAATGGACTAGAGCAATTTAGGCAATATCTGAGGTTAGAAAAAGTATTTTCGGTCTGTTATTTTTTTGAGGGAAGGCTATTTTTATCGTGAATAATCTTTTTGCGCAGAAACTTTCATTCACCCGTCTCTCTGTCTTCATGCCAGGACTGGGAGGTAAAAGCATTTTTAGAAGATGAAAATAACCTTACAGCTATATTGATGCCATTAATGTAACAATCGAATCTGTAAGGATATTAGAGTCGTATGTGAGCATGAAGGTATATCTATGAAATCGGTCTTCATTTCTTCTATCATCGCCGTCACTCTGTTTGCAACTGCCAATACCTATGCAGCAACAACCAACGGTGGCGTTATTCACTTTGAAGGCGAGTTAGTTAATGCAGCCTGTGCTGTAAATACGGAGTCAGCCGATCAGGTTGTCTCCCTCGGTCAATATCGAACAGATCTCTTTAATGCTGTTGGCGCAACTTCTGCATCAATTCCGTTTACTATTGAGTTGAATGACTGTGATGTTTCTATTGCTGCTACTGCCGCTGTTGCATTTTCGGGGCAGGCAGATGGTAATAATGATGATTTATTAGCCATTGTTTCAGGCACTAATGTAGCGACGGCAACAGGGGTCGGTATTGAAATCCTGGATAATACTTCCAAAACACTAAAACCTGATGGATCGGTTTTCTCTGAAGCGCAAAGCTTAATTACGGGGACTAACGTTTTGCATTTTTCTGCACGGTATATGGGAACGGGACTTAGCGCAACCGCAGGTCAGGCAAATGCTGATGCTACGTTTATAATGCAATATCCTTAATCTCTCACTTATCACGATTTTTTAATTATTCTGTAAGACGAAGCGGCATGATATATGGTTATCATAAGGCATATTGAGTTTACATCATGCCGCTATATTAGAAAGATTAAGGTATAGAGCAATGTTGTGTTGACCAAACGCAGGCTCTATTTTCTATGATATTCATCGTTTTCTTGTCGCCAGAAATACACAAGGTGTGTTGGCTATGTTGTCTAAATTGAAGATTTTATTATCTCAGATTGTCGACAAAGCGCGCTCTGTTCATGCAAGTTCAATATATTACAGGTGCCGTGCAGGCCTGATAAACATTGCGCATCAGACAATTTTATGTTTGCCATTATTCTCATTGTTTATTGTAAGTTGCCTTTTTATTTCAGTAAACGCTAACGCGGCTGGTGGAATTGCTCTGGGGGCTACGCGAATTATTTATCCTGCAGATGCGAAACAAACATCGGTCTGGATTAGAAATAACCACTTACAGGAAAGATATCTGGTCAATGCCTGGATTGAAAATAGTAATGGTGTGAAAGATAAATCCTTTATCATTACGCCGCCGCTATTTGTCAGTGAACCCAAAAGCGAAAATACATTACGTATCATATATACCGGATCACCGTTAGCTACAGATCGCGAATCGCTATATTGGATGAATGTCAAAACGATACCCTCGGTAGATAAAGGTGCGCTGGAGGGCAGAAACGTATTGCAACTGGCGATATTATCAAGGATGAAATTATTTCTCCGTCCTGCAAACTTACAGGAACTTTCCGCCGGGGCACCGGATTTACTCCAGTTTTCTCGTTCTGGTAATGTTCTCAATATCCGTAACCCGTCGCCATTTTATGTCACTCTGGTTAACCTGAAAGTAGGAAACCAAAAAATACAAAACGTTATGGTCTCACCTAAAAATAATTCACAGTTCCCCTTGCCTGCAGGAGTTCAGGGAAAATTGACGTTTCAGACTGTTAACGATTATGGCTCGGTAACCCCCGTCAGAGAGGTGAGTTTGCATTAATCAAGTTCACCAAACATATTGAAAATAATTATGAAGACAAAAAAAAAGAGATATCTATCGCATCGGCAAGGATTGTTCTTTCTGGCAATGTGTCATCCACTGATAAGTCAGGCAGGCAGAAAGTTATTTTAATCCCGCATTTTTATTATCAAATGGTGAGCCTGTCGCTGATTTATCTCGTTTCGAAAAAGGTAACCATCAACCAGCAGGTGTTTATCGCGTCGATCTCTGGCGTAATGAGGAGTTTATTGGCTCACAAGATATTGTTTTTGAAACGTCAACAGAAAAAACCGGAGATAAATCTGGTGGTCTGATGCCATGTTTCACAATGTCGCTCCTTAACAGAATAGGGATTAGTGCGGCAGCTTTTCTGGCATTACAGGAAAAACAAAATGACAGTTGCATAAATTTACTTAAAGTTGTTCCGGATGCACAAATTAATTTTGATTTTTCAGCATTGCGACTGAATGTCAGTATTCCGCAAATTTTATTGTCAAATAGCGCCAGAGGATATATTCCTCCAGAGGTGTGGGATGAGGGTATTCCTGCTTTCCTTCTGAATTATAATTTCACTGGGGACAAAGGAAATGGTAATGACAATTACTTTTTTAGCGAATTGAGTGGGCTGAACTTAGGACCGTGGCGTTTGCGAAATAGTGGATCGTGGAGTTATTCCCGCGGTAACGGTTACCACTCTGAAAAATGGAATAATATTGGGTCATGGGTACAACGAACCATCATTCCGTTGAAGAGTGAAATAGTAATGGGGGATAGTAATACAGGAAGTGATATTTTTGATAGTGTCGGTTTTCGCGGTTTCCGACTCTACTCTTCCGATAGCATGTATCCCGATAGTCAGCAAGGGTTCGCCCCTGTCGTCCGTGGGATCGCCCGGGTG
>NZ_BBMY01000005.1 GCF_000759775.1 Escherichia albertii NBRC 107761 = DSM 17582 | reverse complement strand
ACAACAAAGCGCTGGCTCCTGCGAAAGCCAGCGATGAAGAAGGTACCAGGGTCAGTATTAACAACGCCACGGCAGAAGAGTTAGCCCGTGCTATGAATGGCGTTGGTCTGAAGAAGGCGCAGGCGATCGTCAGTTATCGGGAAGAGTACGGTCCGTTTAAAACGGTGGAGGATTTAAAACAGGTTCCGGGAATGGGCAATTCGCTGGTGGAACGTAACCTGGCAATATTAACCCTGTAATTAATTTGCATAGTGGCAATTTTTTGCCAGACTGAAGAGGTCATACCAGTTATGACCTCTGTACTTATCACAGTTCTTATAACAACAACGTAAGGCTATTGCGCTATGCAAACACAAATCAAAGTTCGTGGATATCATCTCGATGTCTATCAACACGTCAATAACGCTCGCTATCTGGAGTTTCTCGAAGAAGCCCGCTGGGATGGGTTGGAAAACAGCGACAGCTTTCAGTGGATGACTGCTCATAACATCGCTTTTGTGGTGGTCAATATCAATATTAACTATCGCCGCCCGGCGGTATTAAGCGACCTGTTAACTATCACCAGTCAGTTGCAGCAATTAAATGGTAAAAGCGGCATTTTAAATCAGGTCATTACCCTTGAACCGGAGGGGCAGGTGGTGGCAGACGCGCTTATCACCTTTGTCTGTATCGATCTCAAAACGCAGAAAGCTTTAGCTCTGGAAGGGGAATTGCGCGAAAAGCTGGAACAGATGGTGAACTAAAGGGGCTATGGCGCCGGATGCAGTGCTGTGGCGGCTTATCCGGCTTACAAGCAAAATCGTAGGCCGAATAAGGTATTCGCGCCGTATCCGGCGACACTCGAGGTAATTACTTCAATCCGGTCTTCTGTTTCATCGCCGCCATCACCGCCGGTTTATCGGCCAGATAATGATTCAACCCGTTGGCGCGTAAGTTACACGCTGCACAATGGCCGCAACCGTCGCCTTTTATGCCGTTGTAGCAGGTCAGGGTTTCGCTACGCACTAAATCCAGCTTGCCGTAATAATCCGCCAGCGCCCAGGTTTCTGCTTTATCAATCCACATCAGCGGCGTTTCAAAACGAATATCTTTCGCCATACCCAGACTGACGGCGTGGTTCAACGCTTTCACGAATTCATCGCGGCAATCCGGGTAGCCGGAGAAATCTGTTTCGCAGACACCGGTAATCACAGCTTCCGCCTTCACCTGATACGCATAAATTGCTGCCAGAGTCAGGAATAAAATATTGCGCCCCGGCACAAAGGTATTAGGAATGCCATCGGCGTCGGGTTCATAATCGGGCACCGGAATACTGTCACGCGTCAGGCTGCTGACAGCCAGTTGGTTAAGCAGCGTCACATCCAGCACTTTATGCGCGCGCGCGCCCAGTTTCAGCGCCAGCTCGCGAGCGACGTCTATCTCTGCGCGATGGCGCTGACCGTAATCAAACGTCACGCAATGGACTTCATCGTATTGCTGTAATGCCTGCACCAGACATGTGGTGGAATCCTGGCCTCCACTGAACACAACGACAGCACGTTTCATAAATCATCCTGCTAAATCAATAAAAGCGTTATGGTAACGCTTGCGGGTAACCCCGACCAGCGCTTCATTGCGACGGCGCGGGAAGCCAGGCTTCGGTAAATTCAAACCAGCCACGTGGTGTCAGACGGACACCGTTCACACCGGGCGGCGCGCTGATACGGTAATGATAGTTAAACAGCGGCGTCAGCGTGGCGTCGTCCATTAGCTGGTTAAACACCGTTTTCAGGGCGTTATGCCGGTTTTCCTCATCAGGCATAATTTGTACGGCATCCAGCGTCGATTGCAGATGCGTATATGCGCTGGCAGTGAAAACATGCGGCCACAGAGGATCACAACGCAGCCATTGTTCAAGGGTATATTCTGGTGCCTCGCCAATCAGCCTGTCGCCCATCATCAAATCTGCCTGTGTCAGTGAAGCGGCATCGTCCCAGCTTTTCGCGTTATGAAAAATGATTTTTAGTTCACAACCTTCTGCCGCCAGTGTTGCTCGTAACTGTTCCGCCATGGCATGAAGTTCCACTGGCAGGTGATAAACCAGTGTCAATGTTTCTGGGAGTTTGACTTCTACTGGCACTTCCCACTGTGGAATAGTCCAGCCTGGCAGCAATGCATGACTGGCGGTGATCAGATTTTCTCCGACTTCTAATGTTTGTAATAGACCGGATTGATGAATGATGGCGATCACTTTTCGCGCCTGCCAGAGAGTAAGTCTGGCGCTTTTACGTAATGTTAAATAGCAAAACCCCAAACTAATACCGCTACTGACCGGGCTGACCATCGGTAAATCTTCAGGTTTGCCGATGGTGATTTGTACCGGATGCCGACAACTGGTACCCAAATCTTTTTCAAAAAGCGGAGGGGTTATCCAGTACTCAACCGCTTTTAGCAGCGGATGACGTAAATGGTAATAATCATGGCTTTCCAGTCGCACCAGTTCTGGAGTGAATTGTGTTAAGCGGAAAGGACCGGTTCCGACTTGCGGGAATTGTGGATGCGCCAGATGGCTGCAATAGCTTGCCAGCCGGTGCGTCAGCCAGTAATCGGGACGATGTAAAAAGAAAGTCAGGCACTGTGGATGGGTAACTTCTATATGTCGCACACTGATAAATAATTTATCCAACGCAGGCTGTTGTAGCAGCATCGACAATCGCTGGTGCAGTTGCGAGGCTTTTACCGCATCGCCGTTATGCCAGTGTAGTGTTGAGCGAAGATAAAAATCCCAACGTAGTCCGTCAGCAGATGCTTCCCAGTGATGCGCTAAGTCGCCAACAGGGCGTTGCGTATTGTTATCGAAACGGGTCAGGCCGGAAAAAATTTGTCCAGCAAGATGTTGCTCGGCACGACCGGGTAAAAATCCCGGTTGCAATGGTTCGAGTGGGCGATAATAGGGAATACGCAGAGTTGGCGTATCGTTTTGCCATTGCCCGCCCATAAACGGTTGTAACAATGTGCGCAGTTCGCCAGGGGCCAGTTGTGCCAGCTCCAGCACATCTTGCTGTTTTCCGGTTTCCAGCGCCTGTTCTATCATCGTGTTGCGCAGGGATTCCGGTGTCACCAGAAAACGCAGTTGCCCGCGTTTTCCGCGTCCTGACTGTGCCCGCCATTCCAGCCATCCCGCGTCCTGCGCCTGGCGTAATAATGTACGCACATGACGTTCGCTGCAAAAACAGCGCTCAGCCAGTTCGCTGACTGTTACGGATTGCGGCCTTCCGGCAGAAGGTTGCCACAGACGCTGATACTGGTTAAGACGGTTAAGCAATCGCATATAAACCCGGAACAATATTATTTAACTATTCACTATTACTTCCGTATATATCAGGTGATACTCAATCACAATTAACCGTGTCACAGAGTGGAGAAAGAAATGGCTCGTCTGGCAGCATTTGATATGGACGGCACGTTATTGATGCCTGACCATCATTTAGGTGAGAAAACGCTTTCTACTCTGGCGCGTTTGCGTGACCGTGATATTACTCTCACGTTCGCAACAGGCCGTCATGCGTTGGAAATGCGCCATATTCTCGGTACCTTCGCGCTGGACGCCTATTTGATTACCGGCAATGGTACGCGTGTGCATTCGCAAGAAGGCGATCTTCTTTATCGCGATGATCTTCCCGCGGATGTAGCAGAGCGAGTGCTGCACCAGAAATGGGATACCCAGGCAAGTATGCATATTTTCAATGACGATGGCTGGTTTACCGGACAAGAGATGCCGTCATTGTTACAGGCTTTTGTGTATAGCGGTTTTCGTTACCAGATTATCGATGTTAAAAAAATGCCGCTTGATCGCGTCACCAAGATCTGTTTCTGCGGCGATCACGACGCTCTTACGCGCTTGCAGATCCAGCTACACGAAGCCTTAGGCGACCGCGCGCATTTATGTTTTTCCGCGATTAATTGTCTGGAAGTATTGCCAGTAGGGTGTAATAAAGGCGCTGCGCTGGCGGTGCTTGCTGACTATTTAGGATTTTCTCTGCGTGACTGCATGGCCTTTGGCGATGCAATGAACGATCGTGAAATGCTGGGCAGCGTTGGTAACGGCTTTATTATGGGTAATGCAATGCCACAGTTACTCGCGGAACTTCCTCATTTACCGGTGATTGGACACTGCCGAAATCAGGCTGTCTCTCACTATTTGACGCACTGGCTGGACAATCCACATCTACCTTATTCCCCCGAATAACGAGATCTCTTCCAGCACCGGGCAGTAGCCCGGTTTTTTTTCTTCTATTTTGTCATTTTGTGCAGTAACGGATAAAGCGCACGGAATAAATTGTCGCTATTTCGCCTTTAAAATAGAATAAAAAGAGAAAAAAATTCTCTGCGGGCCGAATATGTTAGATAAAATAGACCGTAAACTGCTGGCCCTGTTACAGCAGGATTGCACCCTCTCTTTGCAGGCGTTGGCAGAAGCCGTTAATCTGACAACGACCCCCTGCTGGAAGCGTCTGAAACGACTGGAAGATGATGGTATTCTTCTCGGTAAAGTCGCTTTGCTGGACCCGGAAAAAATTGGTCTGGGTCTGACGGCTTTTGTGCTGATTAAAACGCAGCATCACAGCAGCGAATGGTATTGCCGCTTCGTCACGGTTGTAACGGAAATGCCGGAAGTGCTTGGGTTTTGGCGCATGGCGGGCGAATACGATTATCTGATGCGCGTCCAGGTCGCGGACATGAAACGTTATGACGAGTTTTATAAGCGTCTGGTGAACTGTCGGATGTCACTTCCAGTTTCGCGATGGAACAGATTAAATACACCACCTCGTTACCCATCGAATAATTATCCAGAATCAGGTCAGGACAAAACGCGTGCGATTATTTGCTCAATTAAGCTGGTATTTCCGTCGGGAATGGCGTCGCTATCTCGGGGCTGTTGCCTTGCTTATCATTATCGCGATGCTGCAACTGATCCCGCCGAAAGTGGTCGGTATTGTTGTTGATGGCGTGACGGAACGGCACTTTACCACCGGGCAAATCCTGATGTGGATAGCTACCATGGTGTTGATTGCGGTTGTTGTTTATCTACTGCGCTATGTCTGGCGCGTACTGTTGTTCGGTGCTTCTTATCAACTGGCGGTGGAGCTGCGGGAAGATTACTACCGTCAGCTGAGCCGTCAACATCCAGAGTTTTACCTTCGTCACCGGACAGGCGACTTAATTGCACGTGCGACAAATGACGTCGATCGTGTGGTGTTCGCTGCCGGGGAAGGGGTATTAACGCTGGTTGATTCGCTGGTGATGGGCTGCGCGGTATTAATTATGATGTCGACGCAAATTAGCTGGCAGTTAACTTTAATCGCGCTGTTGCCGATGCCGGTGATGGCGATCATGATTAAACGTAACGGCGACGCTTTACATGAGCGCTTTAAGCTGGCGCAGGCGGCTTTTTCCAGCCTCAACGACCGCACCCAGGAGAGTCTTACCAGCATTCGCATGATCAAAGCCTTTGGTCTGGAGGATCGCCAGTCGGCGTTATTTGCCGCGGATGCCGAAGATACGGGTAAGAAAAACATGCGTGTGGCGCGGATCGACGCCCGATTCGATCCAACTATTTATATTTCCATCGGCATGGCGAATTTGTTGGCAATAGGTGGCGCTAGCTGGATGGTGGTGCAGGGTAGCTTAACGCTG
This sequence comes from Escherichia albertii NBRC 107761 = DSM 17582, assembly GCF_000759775.1. Classification (GTDB taxonomy): domain Bacteria; phylum Pseudomonadota; class Gammaproteobacteria; order Enterobacterales; family Enterobacteriaceae; genus Escherichia; species Escherichia albertii. Next base: position 48,631 of record NZ_BBMY01000005.1, on the reverse strand, counting down.
GGCCAGCTTACCAGCTTTATGATGTATCTTGGCTTGATGATCTGGCCGATGCTGGCGCTGGCATGGATGTTTAACATTGTGGAACGCGGTAGCGCGGCATATAGCCGCATTCGCGCAATGCTGGCCGAAGCGCCGGTGGTTAACGACGGTAGCGAGAAAGTGCCGGAAGGGCGCGGAGAACTGGATGTCGCTATTCGTCAGTTTACTTATCCACAAACTCACCATCCTGTACTGGAGAATGTGAACTTTGCGCTGAAACCTGGTCAGATGTTGGGGATCTGTGGGCCAACGGGCTCTGGAAAAAGTACCGTTCTGTCATTAATTCAACGCCATTTCGACGTTACCGAGGGCGACATTCGTTTCCATAATATCCCCCTGACCCGGCTGCAACTCGATAGCTGGCGTGGGCGTCTGGCGGTGGTTAGCCAGACGCCGTTCCTCTTTTCCGACACCGTTGCCAATAACATCGCGCTAGGTTGCCCTAATGCAACGCAACAAGAAATTGAACATGTAGCGCGGTTAGCCAGCGTACATGACGATATTTTACGTCTGCCGCAGGGGTACGACACGGAAGTTGGCGAGCGCGGCGTGATGCTTTCCGGTGGGCAAAAACAGCGTATTTCCATTGCCCGGGCGTTGCTGGTGAATGCGGAAATCCTCATTCTGGATGATGCGCTTTCAGCAGTGGACGGACGTACGGAGCACCAGATCCTGCATAATCTGCGCCAGTGGGGGCAGGGACGAACGGTGATTATCAGCGCTCATCGTCTTTCCGCGTTGACGGAAGCGAGTGAAATTATTGTGATGCAGCATGGACATATCGCTCAGCGTGGAGATCACGATACGCTGGCACAGCAAAGCGGCTGGTATCGCGATATGTATCGTTATCAACAACTGGAAGCGGCGCTTGATGACGCTCCAGAAATTCATGAGGAGGCCGCTGATGCGTAGTTTTAGCCAACTCTGGCCGACTCTGAAACGCCTGCTGGCTTACGGTTCGCCGTGGCGCAAACCGCTGGGCGTCGCCGTGGTGATGATGTGGGCTGCGGCAGCGGCAGAAGTGAGTTGCCCGCTGCTTATTAGCTACTTTATCGACAATATGGTAGCGAAAAATAATCTGCCGCTGAAAGTGGTTGCCGGATTGGCGGCAGCGTATGTCGGGCTGCAACTGTTTGCTGCCGGACTGCACTACGCGCAGTCGCTGCTGTTTAACCGGGCGGCGGTTGGCGTGGTACAACAGTTGCGAACGGATGTGATGGATGCCGCCCTGCGCCAGCCGTTAAGTGAGTTTGATACCCAGCCGGTTGGACAGGTTATTTCTCGGGTGACTAATGACACCGAGGTGATCCGCGATCTTTACGTTACCGTGGTGGCTACCGTTTTGCGCAGCGCCGCGTTGGTGGGCGCCATGCTGGTGGCAATGTTCAGCCTCGACTGGCGCATGGCGCTGGTGGCGATTCTGATTTTTCCGGTGGTGTTGGTCGTGATGGTGATATACCAGCGTTACAGCACGCCTATTGTCCGCCGAGTACGCGCTTATCTGGCCGATATCAATGATGGATTTAACGAAGTTATCAACGGTATGAGCGTCATTCAGCAGTTTCGCCAGCAGGCGCGATTTGGCGAACGTATGGGCGAGGCAAGTCGTTCGCACTATATGGCGCGGATGCAGACTCTGCGACTGGACGGCTTTTTGTTACGACCATTGCTTAGTCTGTTTTCGTCGCTCATTCTTTGTGGCTTATTGATGCTGTTTGGCTTCTCCGCCAGCGGCACCATTGAGGTGGGCGTGTTGTATGCATTTATTAGTTATCTGGGGCGCTTAAACGAACCACTCATCGAACTAACCACTCAACAGGCGATGTTGCAACAGGCCGTGGTGGCAGGTGAACGCGTGTTCGAATTGATGGACGGTCCGCGCCAGCAATATGGTCATGATGATCGCCCGCTAAAGAGTGGCACGATAGGCGTTGATAACGTGTCGTTTGCTTACCGTGGCGACAATATGGTGTTGAAAAATATTCATCTCACTGTTTCTTCACGTAGTTTTGTTGCGCTGGTAGGGCATACCGGTAGCGGCAAAAGTACCCTCGCCAGTTTGTTAATGGGCTATTACCCACCGACTGAAGGTGAAATTTGTCTTGATGGACGCCCACTAAGTTCACTAAGTCATAACGCATTACGCCAGGGCGTGGCGATGGTGCAGCAAGATCCCGTTGTGCTGGCGGATACTTTCCTCGCTAACGTAACGCTGGGGCGCGACATTTCCGAAGAGCGTGTCTGGCAGGCGCTGGAAACCGTTCAACTGGCAGAGCTGGCGCGCAGCATGAGCGATGGTATTTATACACCGTTGGGTGAGCAGGGCAATAATCTCTCGGTCGGGCAAAAGCAGTTGCTGGCGCTGGCGCGTGTACTGGTTGAAACGCCGCAGGTGTTGATTCTGGATGAGGCGACCGCCAGCATTGACTCTGGCACTGAACAGGCGATCCAACATGCGCTGGCAGCGGTGCGTGAACACACGACGCTGGTTGTTATAGCCCACCGTTTATCGACTATTGTCGATGCCGATACCATTTTGGTGCTTCATCGTGGTCAGGTTGTAGAACAGGGGACTCACCAGCAACTGCTGGCGGCCCAGGGGCGCTACTGGCAGATGTATCAACTGCAACTTGCAGGAGAGGAATTGGCTGCCAGCGTACGCGAAGAGGAATCACTGAGCGCCTGATTCGCACGAAATTTCAGCGTTGGTGCAAAAATGTAACGCACTATGCACTGCCATAGTGCGTTTTTGTTTTCACTCTCTTGCCATTGCCGCTTTCTCTCTCGTTTTTTACTCCTGGCATACTGCTTGCAATACCTTCTTCGTGTCGCAGAACTATTAGCGAATTCTGAACGGAGGGGATCTATGAAGCTGGTGACCGTGATAATCAAACCATTCAAGCTGGAAGACGTTCGTGAGGCATTATCTTCCATTGGCATTCAGGGACTGACTGTCACCGAAGTGAAAGGTTTCGGACGTCAGAAAGGCCATGCCGAGCTGTACCGTGGCGCGGAATACAGCGTCAATTTCCTGCCTAAAGTAAAAATCGATGTGGCGATTGCCGATGATCAACTTGATGAGGTGATCGATATCGTCAGCAAGGCGGCTTACACCGGAAAGATTGGCGACGGCAAAATCTTTGTCGCTGAATTGCAACGCGTCATTCGTATTCGTACCGGCGAAGCCGACGAAGCGGCGCTGTAATCTCTGGCACATACAGCAACAGGAACGAAAAATGAAGATAGCGACGATAAAAACTGGGCTTGCTTCACTGGCGCTGATGCCGGGGCTGGTAATGGCGGCACCTGCGGTAGCCGATAAAGCCGACAATGCGTTTATGATGATTTGTACTGCGCTGGTGCTGTTTATGACCATTCCGGGGATTGCCCTGTTTTACGGTGGGTTGATTCGCGGCAAAAATGTGCTGTCGATGTTGACGCAAGTGACCGTGACGTTTGCGCTGGTTTGTATTTTGTGGGTGGTGTATGGCTACTCGCTGGCGTTTGGCGAGGGGAACAACTTTTTTGGCAACATTAACGGGTTGATGCTGAAAAACATCGAACTGACGGCGGTGATGGGCAGTATTTATCAGTACATCCACGTTGCGTTTCAGGGATCGTTTGCTTGTATTACTGTGGGCCTGATCGTTGGAGCGCTGGCAGAACGAATCCGTTTTTCAGCGGTACTGATCTTCGTCGTGGTGTGGCTGACGCTCTCTTACATTCCGATTGCACACATGGTCTGGGGCGGAGGTTTGCTGGCTTCTCACGGCGCTCTGGATTTTGCGGGCGGCACAGTAGTACACATTAACGCCGCAATCGCCGGTCTGGTGGGCGCGTATCTGATAGGCAAGCGCGTGGGCTTCGGCAAAGAGGCGTTTAAACCGCACAACCTGCCGATGGTCTTTACCGGTACTGCCATTCTCTATATCGGTTGGTTTGGCTTTAACGCCGGATCCGCGGGCACGGCGAATGAAATTGCGGCGCTGGCATTTGTGAATACGGTGGTAGCAACGGCGGCGGCAATTCTTGGCTGGATCTTCGGCGAATGGGCGCTGCGTGGTAAACCGTCGCTGCTGGGGGCGTGTTCTGGCGCGATTGCCGGTCTGGTCGGTGTGACGCCAGCCTGTGGCTATATTGGTGTTGGCGGCGCGTTGATTATCGGCGTGGTAGCTGGTCTGGCGGGCTTGTGGGGCGTTACTATGCTTAAACGCCTGTTGCGGGTCGATGATCCCTGTGATGTCTTCGGTGTGCACGGTGTTTGTGGCATTGTCGGCTGTATCATGACCGGGATTTTTGCCGCCAGCTCGCTGGGTGGTGTGGGCTTCGCCGAGGGGGTGACAATGGGGCATCAGTTGCTGGTTCAGCTGGAAAGCATCGCCATTACCATCGTCTGGTCTGGTGTGGTGGCGTTTATAGGCTACAAACTGGCGGATCTGACGGTTGGCCTACGCGTACCGGAAGAGCAGGAGCGCGAAGGACTGGACGTCAACAGTCACGGCGAAAATGCCTACAACGCGTAACCAGCAATCAAACGCCAGTTTGCCTGATGCGCTGCGTTTATCAGGCCTACAATAAAAATCACAATTTATTGAGTTTATAAGGATTGCCAGGCCGAATAAGGTATTTACGCCGCATCCGGCATCAACAAAGAGCACGTTACCAACTATCTGGCAGCCGGGTGGTTTTCACCTCCGGCTGCTTTTTTAATTGTGATTACGCATTACCCCTTCCTGAACGGTCGAGGCAACTAACACGCCATCCTGGGTGTAAAACTCTCCGCGTACAAATCCGCGGGCACTGGATGCTGATGTGCTCTCCACGTTATACAACAGCCACTCATTTAAATTAAATGGCCGATGGAACCACATCGAATGGTCGATGGTGGCAATCTGAATCCCCGGCTCGAGAAAACCGATGCCGTGCGGCTGTAGGGCGACGGGCAGGAAGTTCAGATCAGAAGCGTAACCGAGCAAATACTGATGAACGCGCAGATCATCCGGTACGTTGCCATTCGCGCGGATCCATACCTGACGATGCGGTTCTGCGACGTGACCTTTCAACGGGTTATGAAACTCTACAGGACGCACTTCCAGCGGACGATCGCAAATAAATTTATCTTTCAATACTGGCGGCAGAAGGTGCGCCAGCGACTGGGCGATTTGCGTTTCCGATGGCAGACCATCAGGTGAGGGAGCAGGTGGCATCGTTTTTTGATGTTCAAATCCGGCTTCCGGCGCCTGGAAAGAGGCGGTCATATAAAAGATGGGTTTACCATTTTGAATAGCCGCTACCCGACGGGCGCTAAAACTGTTGCCATCGCGCAGTGTTTCCACATCATAAATTATTGGGTTTTGACTATCGCCAGGGCGAAGAAAGTAGCTGTGGAATGAATGTACCAGACGCTCTTCGGGGACCGTCTCTTTTGCAGCATACAGTGCCTGACCCACGACCTGACCGCCAAAGACCTGACGTAAACCTAAATCTTCACTCTGGCCGCGAAAGAGTCCTTCCTCAATTTTTTCCAGATTTAACAATGTCAGCAAATTTTTTAAGGCCTGACTCATATTAACTCTCCAGTAACAAAGCTGCCGTAGTAAGCCAAAGTGAGTTGAGTATAACGCAATTTTGTCACTGGTCCGATGGGTGCAATAGTCTGAATTACTGACTAAATGCAGGCGTAAATACGTGATGTGTGCCACACTTATTGACGTTAATGTTTTGTTAATCAATCCCCGGTGAGGAAAGCAGCCTGCTGGCGCATTGATTATAAGGAGAAGTAAATGAAACTCGTGCACATGGTTAGTGGGTTAGCGGTTGCCATTGCGCTAGCGGCTTGCGCAGATAAAAACGCGGATATCCAGACGCCAGCGCCTGCTGTAAATACCTCTATTGCAGCGACACAGCAACCTGCTATTCAGCAACCGAATGTTTCTGGTACCGTTTGGATCCGTCAGAAAGTCGCATTGCCGCCCGACGCGGTGCTGACCGTGACACTTTCTGACGCATCGTTAGCGAATGCGCCGTCAGAAGTGCTGGCGCAGAAAGCGGTGCGAACCGAAGGTAAACAGTCACCGTTCAGTTTTGTTCTGCCGTTTAACCCGGCGGATGTGCAGCCGGAAGCACGTATTCTGCTGAGTGCGGCGATTACCGTGAATGATAAACTGATGTTTATTACCGATACCGTTCAGCCGGTGATCAATCAGGGCGGGACCCGGGCCGACCTGACATTGGTGCCGGTTCAGCAAACTGCTGTACCTGTTCAGGCTAGCGGTGGCGCAACGACTACCGTACCTTTGACTTCACCAACTCAGGTGAATCCATCTTCGGCAGTTCCGGCGCCAGCGCAATATTAAACGCAGTAACCCTCTCTACCCGGAGAGGGTTAATAGTTCCAGCGATAACGCTGTAAGTCGATTTGCCCGCTTCCTGATACCATCACACCTTCTGCCAGTAATGCCTGCCGTTGACGTTGTAAATCCGGTCCGGTTAGCGAAATTGTGCCATGGCGATTAACTACTCGATGCCAGGGTAAGGTGCTGCCTTCGGGGAGACGCTTTAACACACCACCCACCTGGCGCGCGGCGCGGGGAGAGCCTGCCAGTCTGGCGACATCGCCGTAGGTGGTTACATAGCCTTCTGGAATGGCGGCAACAATTTGCCAGACGCGCTGGGGAAATGAGTCTTCTTTTTCCATCTTTTCTTCCTGAGGTAATCTTCCAGCATAATCTGGAAAAACGCCCGAGTGAAGTCGCATTGCGCAAGAAACCAGCATCCGGTACGCAATGGGTTGCAATTAGCGGGGGCAGCAGTGATAATGTGCCTGCGCGTTGATTTTCAACGCTCTCAATGGGGGCTCTGTTGGTTCTCCCGCAACGCTACTCTGTTTACCAGGTCAGGTCCGGAAGGAAGCAGCCAAGGCAGATGACGCGTGTGCCGGGATGTAGCTGGCAGGGCCCCCACCCATTTCTGCCGTCCCTGCCGTTTCGTCAAAAAATCCCAATGTGTCTAAACTTTAACCACGACTGACGCCGCAAGAATTGTCTGGCTGCGCAGTGCGCTTCGGAGGTCTTTCTGATGAAGTATGTTGATGGTTTTGTGGTTGCTGTGCCTGCCGAAAATAAAGAAGCCTATCGAGAAATGGCCGCTAAGGCGGCACCGCTGTTTAAAGAGTTTGGCGCACTTCGCATTGTTGAATGCTGGGCCAGCGATGTGCCGGATGGCAAGGTGACTGATTTTCGTATGGCGGTAAAGGCGGAAGAGAATGAAGAAGTGGTTTTTAGCTGGATTGAATACCCTTCAAAAGAGGTCCGCGACGCGGCCAATAAAAAAATGATGTCTGACCCGCGAATGAAAGAATTCGGCGAGTCTATGCCATTTGATGGTAAGCGAATGATTTATGGTGGATTCGAGTCAATCATCGACGAGTAGCCCGGCGGGCTGTGCGGCGTGCCGCCAGCCCCTAAATTTACAGGTGTTGTTCTGCCCAACGAATGAAATCTTCTTTTGGTAAGGCCTTGCTGTACAACCAGCCCTGACCGTAATGAACGCCATGTTGACGTAACCACTCTTCTTGTTTGCTGGTTTCTATCCCTTCCGCCACCATTTTCAGATTCAGCGTTTTTGCCATTTCTATGATATGTGGCGTGACATTTTTATATTCCAGCGCATCAACGAAAGACTTATCTATCTTCAGAATGTCGACATCCAGATCCTGCAAATAACTCAAACTCGAGTAGCCGGTACCAAAGTCATCGAGATAAATATCATGTCCTGCCTGACGGTATCTGGCGATGATTGGCGCGCTGGTTTTAGGATCGGCAAACTCACGCTCCGTGAGTTCAAGGGCGATTTGTTTGGGATTGACCTGGTAACGATGGATCATTTCCCGCAAGAGGTGCGGAATTTTTTCCGAGGTGAGTACTGTGGATTCAAGATTTATTGAAATATGTTGATCCGGGTGCTGGTGTAGCCAGCTATCCATATCTTCAAAGACGCTTCTGATAATCAACAAGGTCAGCGGTTCGGAAAGTCCGGTTTGCTGCGATAGTGGAATAAATATCTCCGGCGACAGCCATGAGCCGTCAGTTTGTGGCCAGCGAGCCAGAGCTTCAGCCCCCACGATTTTTCCGCTACTTAAAGAGACAATCGGCTGATAATGTACACAAATATCATGGTTTTCAATGGCATCTTGCAAACGGTAATGCGGAGACTGAACCCGACGTAAAATTCGTAACACAAACATTGCCGCCAACAGGCCAATTAACAGCCCAACAGGCAGCCAAATAAAGACCTGGCGATGCCAGCCTTTTTGCATTAGCTGCGTGGAGGTCCAGGTAATGATCGAAATATTCATCTCCGGGAAGGGCTGGATATTGTAAATGATACCGTTGCTTTCAACATGCTCACCGTTTTTTTCTTGTAGTCGGGTGATTATTCCTCGAGCAATTTCGTCGCTACTGGTAATCACAATGTTATGGACGTTGCCAACAATGGCAGCATCAATTCGCCATGAGCTATAGGGAATCACATCGATAAAGGAAGCCGGGTCGATCATTACCACGTAATTTGTGGTTCCCATTGCGACCATATAGCGAGTAATACCTAAATCGTTATGCGACGTTAGCCAGACACGGTAGCCGTCTTTGGAGATTTTACCGGGTTCGGGGAAAGTGTCAGGCGGGCTTTTATGTTCCAGCGAGGAACATAAAGGAACATTATTCTTTATATAAAGGACTTCCTGGACATAGCGATAGCTGTAAGAAACGCGGCGCATTTCCATCAGATGTTCATTACTACAGGCGTTTCCCTGCCATCTTTCCAGTTCTTGTAACGCACTTTTCCCCTGGGCTGCCACTTTATCGGCACGAATAGCAACGCGAGAAGAATAGGTGTTCAGCTCCTCCACAAACGATGCTTCTACTTGTTGATGTGCCAGCCAGATGCTTAAGCCTACCGGCAACAGTACAGAAAGGATAAGTACTCCCGAAATCAGGCTGACCAGATGTCGTGTTCTCACCAACATGTCCTTATTAACACAATGTAAGGAAAGTATATCCGATAGTGGAAAAGGGGGGACAGAAGACAGGTCATTTGCGCGGGTCTTTCGCGAGGCGAAATCTGGCAATGATTGTTGTCAATTAACCAGGCGCAGAGATTTACGCCTGGTGTGATACCTCAACTTAAGAGGTCGCTTCGGTGCGTGCGAGGGTGAAAATATCGTAAAAGGACAACTGACCTTTACGAGTAAGCATGTTTTGCAACTGTTCTTTGTGGATGTTAGCGACACGCGGCGAGTTCAGAATAGACTCTACCAGTACTGTTGGAACATAGCGTGTGTTGTACCATTCACCGTTATAACAAACCCGGAAATCCAGCACGTCGATATCTTCATAGCGATAGCGTGGATAAACGTCAAAAAAGAAGAAACCGTTAAGCAGGATAAACAACACCACCAGAAGCCAGACAGAGTCCACCAATGTTTCAGATTGTAACATTACTGCCAGTGTGGCGAAAAAAGCGACATACATGCCGATGAATAGCCCCGGATGTTTACGGATGAAACTGATACTAAAGCGGGGTTTGTTGTCGCGTTTTTCATGCGTATTCAGAGAATCAATCGTTTCGGTCAGCAGGCGTTGTATTTCGGTCATTTTTGCCTTCGTGGAATCTGTAGCTTTTCAGGGAACGCCCTATTTTAACGTGGGAATGATACGAGAGAAGTAACAGATTGGACACATTTTTGCATAACAGTTGTAACTATGGTTGCAACTTTTTAATGATTCTGGCCGGATTGCCGCCGACAATAACGTTGTCAGGAATATTTTTAGTGACAACTGCGCCGGAAGCCACAACAACGTTATCACCAATAATGACACCCGGATTGATGACAGCACGCCCGCCAATCCAGACATTATTACCTATCGTCACGGGTTTCCCCAGTTCTACGCCGCTATTGCGCGCGACCGGAGCGACAGGATGCGTGGCGGTATAGATATGTACCCCTGGCGCCAGCATGCAATTATCACCGATACGAATAGGGCAGACATCAAGCATCACGCAATCGAAGTTCGCGTAAAACCCTTTACCGAGGTAAATGTTATAGCCATAGTCGCAGCGAAAGGAGGGTTCAATATACGCATCCATCACTTGACCGAGTAAATCGGTAAGAATTTGCTGGCGTAATGTTTGCTCTTCCGGTGAGGAATGATTGTATTGATGAATAAGCTGACGAGCGCGCAGGCGATCACGAGATAAAGTCTCATCTGCTGAGCGATACAACTCACCAGCAATCATCTTTTCTTTTTCTGAACTCATTACTGACTTCCCGGTTGCTGAACATGCAGCAACACAGTAATGCGAAAAGTCCGTTAAGAGAACGTATCCGCGACTTCCGTGTGATAAAAATCACACATAATATACCCTCGATACAATAGAATATAAAATTCTTATTAAACAGAAGGTTATAGTTAAAGATATGTATTGTTAATTTATTACCGAATGAATTTCCACACTGAGGAAGGGATCTTGTCATATAGCTTATTCATAGTCAGCTCTGCAAGACGATGGTCGGCAGCTGAGTAAAATACCGCCAATTCATTATCTGATAATTCATATTTATTTTTCTCGATAACACGTTCCAGTGTGTCAATTGTCTGGCAACGACGCAGACGCATCAAATAATCGGTTTTTGTTAAAGGTTTATCGGACATACTTCTACCCATGGTTGTAATAATTCTAACAAGATAAACTTGCAGGATTCGCTTTGGTGGCGTTAACAAAGCAACGGAACAATCGGTTACCTGACTTCCGCCATTTCTGAAGATCCTGCATATTAATACCATAACTACTGAACAACATAAAGGTGTCGTCCAGATATTCATCAATCTGTTCAATGAGCTTATTGTCTTCATTATACTTAATTTTGTAATTAAGTGCGAAGGTCGCAATATGCTCAATCAGTTCATTCAGCTGTAGATTGATTGCCGAGGTTGGGTCATTTACCCAGCCATGGTTACTTTCTTCAAGGTTTGCAAGACAGTCATGATACAGGGTTTCGCAGAGAAACTTAAGCTGTGCGATATCATGTCTTTTTGGTGAGTATTCATCCATAATGCGTCCCCTTTCATTAGTGGTTTAACTAACGGACACCTTTCGGGATGGGTACAACTCTACTGACCTGGACTTGTCCTCTCGCTTGTTACTTTAACTATAAGCCACTCTATAACGAATTTCATTGCATTATTACGAAAAATTACAATCAGGAAGGGAAGTGTGGAAGGACTCACTTTTTCATCCTGGCATAAGTCCGACATAGACAAAAGCGGTTTGTCGCATTCTATTCATGACGTTATCGGGATTATCGTTGGGCGGTAAAACTACCATGGATATTGTCATACTAATAACCAGGAATGCTCCGATTATGGCGTAATAATCAGAAGTTAATAAAGAATTGCCGCAAATAAATAAGAATAGCCTCTACATAACTCTGAATTATAAAACCTATTAGTGCGACTTAATATAAATTAACTAACAATAAGCATTTTCTATGAATTTAAAAAAGTAAACGCTAACTTTCGTATGAAGCATTTGGGGGAGCGATTGTTCCATTCAGATTACGTGCATTAAAAAGGCCGCTTGCGCGGCCTTCGTGGTTACGAACTTAATCAGTGATGATTGACGGTATGGTTATGTTCAAGATCTTCGTTTTTGCGGCTAAAGCGGCGGCGAACCACCACAAAGAACACCGGAACGAAGAAGATAGCCAGTACCGTAGCGGTCACCATCCCGCCCATAACGCCAGTACCTACCGCGTTCTGTGCGCCGGAACCTGCACCGGTGCTGATAACCAGCGGCATAACGCCGAGGATAAATGCCAGTGAGGTCATCAGGATTGGACGTAAACGCATTCGCACAGCGTCCAGAGTAGCTTCGATCAGACCTTTGCCTTCTTTATCCATCAAGTCTTTGGCGAATTCCACAATAAGTATCGCGTTCTTCGCCGACAAACCAATGGTTGTGAGTAGGCCTACCTGGAAGTAAACGTCGTTGGTCAGGCCACGGAAAGTCGCCGCCAGCAACGCGCCGATAACCCCCAACGGAACAACCAGCATAACGGAGAACGGAATCGACCAGCTCTCGTACAACGCCGCCAGACACAGGAATACGACAATCAACGAAATCGCGTACAGTGACGGTGCCTGGTTGCCGGAGAGACGTTCCTGATAGGACATCCCCGTCCAGTCGTAGCCAACGCCTGTAGGCAGTTTGCTTGCCAGTTCTTCCATCAGCGCCATTGCTTCACCAGTACTCTTACCTGGCGCAGCCTGGCCCAGGATTTCCATGGATGGCAGACCGTTGTAACGTTCCAGACGCGGTGAACCGTATTCCCAACGAGAAGAAGAGAACGCTGAGAATGGCACCATCTGCCCATTGGCGGCACGGACATACCAGTCGCCGATATCTTCCGGCAGCATGCGGTATTTCGCTTCTGACATCACGTAAACTTTCTTCACACGACCGCGGTCGATAAAGTCGTTCACGTAGCTGCCGCCCCATGCCGCGCCCAGGGTAGTGTTGATATCGCTGATAGAAACACCCAGTGCCTGGGCTTTCTCCTGGTCGATATCAATCTTGAACTGCGGGGTATCTTCCAGACCGTTAGGACGCACGCTGGTCAGCAGATCAGGATGCTTCGCTGCTTCACCCAGTAGCTGGTTACGCGCCTGAGTCAGTTTCTCATGGCCGAGGCCTGCCTGGTCAATCAGCTCAAAGTCAAAACCGGTTGCTGTACCCAGTTCCACAATCGCAGGCAGGTTAAAGGCGAATACCATCGCATCTTTAATCTGCGAGAAGGCGCGAGTCGCACGCATGGTGATTGCTTCAACTTTGTTTTCATCGCCCGGACGGTCAGCCCAGTCTTTCAACGAAACGAACGCAATACCTGTGTTCTGGCCACGCCCTGCAAAGCCGAAGCCGTTAACGGCGAATACCGACTCAACGTTTTTCTTCTCTTTGGTCAGATAGTAATCCGTCACCTCGTTAAGGACTTTCTGTGTACGTTCCTGCGTTGCACCTGCTGGCAACTGAACCATGGTCATAAATACGCCCTGGTCTTCATCTGGCAAGAAGGAGCTTGGCAGACGCACGAACAGATAAGCCATGCCGACCACAATGATCAGATACAGCGCCAGATAACGCCCCGTACTGCGCAGAATACCGCCTACGCTATCGGTGTAGTGGTGCGTGCTCTTATCGAACATGCGGTTAAACCAACCGAAGAAGCCTTTTTTACCTTCTCCGTGATCGCCTTTAGCGATCGGTTTTAGCATGGTGGCACAAAGTGCCGGAGTCAGAATCAACGCCACCAGTACTGACAGCGCCATCGCCGAAACAATGGTGATGGAGAACTGACGATAAATTGCCCCGGTCGAGCCGCCAAAGAAGGCCATCGGCACGAATACCGCCGACAGTACCATCGCGATACCGACCAGCGCGCCCTGAATCTGTCCCATTGACTTACGCGTGGCTTCTTTCGGCGGCAAACCTTCTTCCGCCATCACACGTTCAACGTTTTCTACTACAACGATGGCGTCATCCACCAACAGGCCGATGGCGAGCACCATCCCGAACATCGTTAGCGTGTTTATCGAGAAGCCAAAGGCGGCAAGGACGGCAAAGGTCCCCAGCAATACCACCGGTACGGCAATGGTCGGAATCAACGTCGCACGGAAGTTCTGCAAGAACAGATACATGACCAGGAACACGAGGATGATCGCTTCGACCAGCGTTTTCACCACTTCGTGAATGGAGATTTTCACGAACGGCGTAGTATCGTACGGATAAACGATTTTCAGACCCGACGGGAAGAACGGTTCCATTTTCGCCAGTTCAGCGCGGATTGCCGCAGCGGTATCCAGCGCGTTAGCGCCGGTTGCCAGCTTGATCCCCAGACCGGAAGCTGGTTGACCGTTAAACTCAGCGATAATGTCGTAGTTCTCACCGCCCAGCTCAATTTTCGCCACATCACGCAGCAGAACACGGGAACCATCCTGATTCACTTTCAGCAGAATTTTGCCGAACTCTTCCGTAGAGGTCAGACGCGTCTGAGCAATAATCGAGGCGTTAAGCTGCTGGCCTTTTACCGGTGGAGTACCACCAAGCTGACCGGCCGCGACCTGGGCGTTCTGCGCTTTGATTGCGGTAATGACATCAACTGGTGTTAACTGGTATTTGTTTAGTTCGTTCGGGTTCATCCAGATACGCATCGCGTACTGGGAACCAAACAACTGAACGTCACCCACGCCCGACGTACGACTGATGGCATCTTTCATATTCGCTGCCACGTAGTCGGAGATATCCTCCTGCGTCATGGTGCCGTCGGTGTTGATAACGCCGACAACCATCAGGAAGCTGCTGGAAGATTTCTCAACGCTCACCCCTTGTTGTTGTACTTCCTGCGGCAGCAACGGCATCGCCAGTTGCAGTTTGTTCTGCACCTGAACCTGCGCGATATCCGCATCAGTACCGGACTCAAAGGTCAGGGTGATTTGCACGGTACCCGTGGAGTCACTGTTGGAGGACATGTACATCAGGTTATCGATACCGTTCATATTCTGTTCGATAACCTGGGTAACCGTATCCTGCACAGTTTTCGCATCAGCACCGGGATAGGTAGCGGAGATCGTCACTGCCGGCGGTGCAATAGTAGGATATTGCGCCACCGGCAGTTTGAGGATCGCGAGTCCCCCTGCCAACATGATAATGATGGCGATCACCCACGCAAAAATCGGGCGATCGATAAAGAAATTAGGCATGTCTTAACGGCTCCTGTTTAAGTTAAGACTTAGACTGTTCAGACTGAGCACCGCTTGTGGCTTGCTGGTTGTTATCAGCGGTTATCTCTTGCGCTTTTACCTGAACACCAGGACGCACTTTCTGCAGCCCACTGATTACTACGCGCTCGCCTGCTTTCAGACCTTCCGTTACCAACCACTTATCGCCAATAGCCTGGCTTGCGACGATCGGGCGAGTTTCCACTTTGTCATCCGCGCCTACTACCAGTACGGTGGCTTCGCCGCGTGGTGTACGAGTTACACCCTGTTGCGGTACTAAAATAGCGTTTGGATTCAGCCCTTCTTCCAGGCGTGCGCGCACGAACATACCCGGCAGCAGCGTGTGATCCGGGTTCGGGAAGATAGCGCGTAACGTGATAGATCCGGTGGTTTGATCAACGGTAACGTCAGAGAACTCCAGCGTACCGTCCTGCGGGAACTTAATGCCGTCGCTGGTGATCAGCGATACTTTGGCTTTGCCGTTCTCTTGCTTCAGCGTGCCGTTAGCGAGTTCTTGTTTCAGACGCAAGAAGTCGTTGCTGGACTGGGTCACATCAACGTAGATCGGATCAAGCTGTTGCACGGTTGCCAGCGCTGTTGCCTGACCATTTTGCACCAGTGCGCCTTCCGTCACGGCCGATTTACCAATACGGCCGCTGATTGGAGAAGTCACTTTGGTGTAAGCCAGGTTAATTCGCGCGGTTTCAACGGCTGCTTTTGCCGCAGTAACTGCAGCGTTCGCTTGTTGCGCGTTAGCCAGTGCCTGATCGTACTCTTGCTTACTGATGTACTGAGTGCCGAGCAGTTTCTGATAACGATTCACTGTCAGTTGCGCGATATTGGCGGCAGCCTGTGCTTTCGCCAGATCGCCTTTCGCACTGTCGTATGCTGCCTGATAGGTCGCAGGATCAATCTGATAGAGAGAGACACCGGCGTCGATATCGCTACCCTCTTTGAAATTACGCTTCAGGATTATCCCACTAACTTGAGGACGAACTTCTGCGATCCGGTAGGCGCTGGTGCGACCCGGAAGCTCAGTCGTGATCTGCAGAGGTTCAGTTTTGACTGTCACTACACCAACGGCGGGCATCTGTTGGCCACCTTGTTGGGCCGGTTTGTCGTCACATCCTGTTAGGGCTAAGCTGCCTGAGAGCATCAGAACGACCGCCAGAGGCGTAAACCCTCTGTTTTTGTTCATATGTAAACCTCGAGTGTCCGATTTCAAATTGGTCAATGGTCAAAAGTTGATAAACCCATTGCTGCGTTTATATTATCATCGTGCTATGGTACATACATTCATAAATGTATGTAAATCTAACGCCTGTAAATTCACTAACATATGGCACGAAAAACTAAACAAGAAGCGCAAGAAACGCGCCAACACATCCTCGATGTGGCTCTACGTCTTTTCTCACAGCAAGGAGTATCATCCACCTCGCTGGGAGAGATTGCAAAAGCTGCTGGCGTTACGCGCGGTGCAATCTACTGGCATTTTAAAGATAAGTCGGATTTGTTTAGTGAGATCTGGAAGCTTTCTGAGTTCAATATTGGTGAACTAGAGCTTGAGTATCAGGCAAAATTCCCTGACGATCCACTCTCTGTATTAAGAGAAATATTAATTCATGTTCTTGAAGCCACGGTGACGGAAGAACAGCGTCGATTATTGATGGAGATTATATTCCACAAATGCGAATTTGTCGGAGAAATGTCTGTTGTTCAACAGGCGCAGCGTAATCTTTGCCTTGAAAGTTATGACCGTATAGAGCAAACGTTAAAACATTGTATTGAAGCAAAAATGTTGCCAGCGGATTTAATGACACGCCGCGCGGCGATTATTATGCGAGGCTATATTTCGGGCCTGATAGAAAACTGGCTGTTTGCTCCGCAATCTTTTGATCTCAATAAAGAAGCCCGCGATTACGTCACCATTTTATTGGAGATGTATCAACTTTGCCCCACGCTTCGCGCACCTGTGGCTAATGTGAAATCCTGAATCTGGCTCCAGGATTTTTCCTGGACATTTTCACCGTTGCTATTCTGGTTCTCCCCGTCGTGATATTCTATCGGTTTGACTATTTCAGGTCGCCCTTCAGGTTTAGAAACCTTCATTCATCATGACTATGTTCCAGTATTACAAACGATCACGGCATTTTGTTTTTTCAGCATTTATTGCTTTTGTTTTTGTCTTGTTATGCCAGAACACGGCGTTGGCGCGGGCGTCATCGAATGGTGATCTCCCGACGAAAGCCGACCTGCAGGCACAGCTTGATACACTCAATAAACAAAAAGATCTTTCTGCCCAGGACAAACTGGTGCAGCAGGATCTTACGGACACCTTAGCCACCCTCGACAAAATTGATCGCGTAAAAGAAGAAACGGTTCAATTACGACAAAAAGTTGCTGATGCGCCAGAGAAAATGCGCCAGGCGACGGCGGCGTTAACTGCGCTGAGCGATGTAGATAACGACGAAGAAACGCGTAAAACACTTAGCACGCTCTCTCTGCGTCAACTGGAATCTCGTGTCTCCCAGGCGCTGGATGACTTGCAAAATGCACAAAACGATCTGGCTTCCTATAACAGCCAACTGGTGTCGTTACAGACGCAGCCGGAACGTGTGCAAAACGCGATGTATACCGCTTCGCAGCAACTGCAACAAATTCGCAGTCGGCTGGATGGCACCGACGTTGGTGAAGCCGCGTTACGTCCCAGCCAAAAAGTGTTGCTGCAGGCGCAACAGGCGCTGTTGAGTGCCGAAATTGACCAGCAGCGTAAAAGTCTGGAAGGGAACACAGTCTTGCAGGATACCCTGCAAAAGCAACGTGATTACGTGACGGCGAACAGCGCGCGCCTGGAGCACCAGTTGCAATTGTTGCAAGAAGCGGTAAATAGCAAGCGCCTGACCTTAACCGAAAAAACGGCCCAGGAAGCGGTCACTCCAGATGAAGCCGCGCGTATTCAGGCTAATCCGTTGGTGAAGCAGGAACTGGAAATTAACCAGCAGTTAAGCCAGCGTCTGATTACCGCTACCGAAAACGGTAATCAGTTAATGCAGCAAAATATCAAAGTTAAAAACTGGCTGGAGCGGGCGCTGCAATCGGAACGCAATATCAAAGAGCAGATTTCTGTCCTGAAGGGCAGTCTGTTGTTGTCGCGTATTCTTTATCAGCAACAACAAACACTGCCATCGGCGGATGAACTGGAAAACATGACCAACCGCATCGCGGATTTGCGCCTCGAACAGTTTGAGGTCAATCAGCAGCGTGATGCTTTGTTCCAGAGCGATGCGTTTGTCAGCAAACTGGAAGAAAGTCATGCTAACGAAGTTAATGACGAAGTTCACGATGCTTTGTTACAAGTCGTTGATATGCGTCGCGAACTTCTGGATCAGCTAAACAAACAGTTGGGTAATCAATTGATGATGGCCATTAACCTGCAAATCAACCAGCAGCAGTTAATGAGCGTGTCGAAAAACCTGAAATCCATCCTGACTCAGCAAATCTTCTGGGTGAACAGTAACCGTCCGATGGACTGGGACTGGATTAAAGCGTTCCCACAATCGCTGCAAGATGAATTTAATTCGATGAAAATTACGGTGAACTGGGAAAAAGCCTGGCCTGCTGTATTTATCGCTTTCCTTGCTGGTTTGCCGCTGTTGTTGATTGCCGGGCTAATTCACTGGCGTCTGGGATGGTTGAAGGCATACCAACAAAAACTGGCTTCGGCAGTAGGTTCTCTGCGTAACGATAGCCAACTTAATACGCCGAAAGCCATTCTTATCGACCTGATCCGCGCGCTGCCAGTGTGCCTGATTATTCTTGCCGTCGGACTGATCCTGCTGACCATGCAGCTCAACATTAGCGAATTGCTATGGTCGTTTAGCAAAAAACTGGCGATTTTCTGGCTGGTATTTGGCCTGTGCTGGAAAGTGCTGGAAAAAAATGGCGTTGCCGTACGTCACTTTGGTATGCCCGAGCAACAAACCAGTCACTGGCGTCGACAGATTGTTCGCATCAGCCTCGCGTTGCTGCCTATCCATTTCTGGTCTGTGGTGGCAGAACTTTCCCCGCTACATCTGATGGATGACGTGCTGGGGCAGGTAATGATTTTCTTCAACCTGTTGCTGATTGCTTTTCTTGTGTGGCCGATGTGCCGCGAAAGCTGGCGCGATAAAGAGTCGCACACCATGCGACTGGTGACTATTACCGTGCTGTCAATTATCCCGATTGCACTAATGGCGTTGACTGCTACAGGGTATTTCTATACCACGTTGCGTCTGGCTGGGCGCTGGATTGAAACCGTTTATCTGGTGATCATCTGGAACTTGCTTTACCAGACGGTGCTGCGTGGTTTAAGCGTGGCGGCGCGGCGTATCGCCTGGCGTCGTGCGCTGGCGCGTCGGCAGAATCTGGTGAAAGAAGGGGCGGAAGGCGCTGAACCGCCGGAAGAACCGACTATCGCGCTGGAACAGGTCAACCAGCAGACGCTGCGTATTACCATGCTGCTGATGTTTGCGCTGTTTGGCTTGATGTTCTGGGCGATTTGGTCCGATTTGATCACCGTGTTCACCTATCTCGACAGCATCACACTGTGGCATTACAACGGCACTGAAGCTGGTGCGGCGGTGGTGAAAAACGTGACCATGGGCAGCCTGTTGTTTGCGATTATCGCATCGATGGTTGCCTGGGCGCTGATTCGCAACTTACCCGGTTTGCTGGAAGTACTGGTACTTTCACGGCTGAACATGCGCCAGGGCGCGTCGTATGCCATTACCACTATCCTTAACTACATCATTATTGCCATTGGTGCGATGACGGTATTTGGGGCGCTCGGCGTCTCGTGGGATAAACTCCAGTGGCTGGCGGCGGCATTATCCGTAGGTCTTGGTTTTGGTTTACAAGAGATCTTCGGTAACTTCGTCTCCGGTTTGATCATTCTGTTCGAACGTCCGGTTCGTATTGGCGATACGGTAACCATTGGTAGCTTCTCCGGGACGGTCAGCAAGATCCGTATTCGTGCGACGACGATTACCGATTTCGATCGCAAAGAAGTGATCATTCCGAATAAAGCGTTTGTCACCGAGCGTCTGATCAACTGGTCGTTGACTGACACCACCACGCGTCTGGTGATCCGCCTGGGCGTGGCCTATGGCTCCGATCTGGAAAAAGTACGTAAGGTGTTGCTGAAAGCGGCGACTGAGCATCCAAAAGTGATGCACGAGCCGATGCCAGAAGTTTTCTTCACGGCGTTTGGCGCTAGCACGCTGGACCACGAGTTGCGTCTGTACGTTCGTGAACTACGCGATCGTAGCCGCACCGTCGATGAGCTGAACCGTACCATTGATCAATTGTGTCGTGAAAACGACATCAACATTGCCTTTAACCAACTTGAAGTGCATTTGCACAACGAGAAGGGCGATGAAGTGACGGAAGTGAAACGCGACTACAAAGGTGACGATCCGACGCCTGCGGTAGGGTAAGAACGAAAGGGGCGGCATTTAGTTGCCCCGAGATTGCTAACAAAGTACGCATTGTTCATGCCGGATGCGGCGTGACCGCCTTATCCGGCCTACGAAACCGTAAGAATTCAATATATTGCAGGAGCGGTGTAGGCCTGATAAGCGTAGCGCATCAGGCAGTTTTGCGTTTGCTCGCAATCTTAGGGGACATTTAGCGGCCCCATTTATTTTTCGCTTTGCGCCTCATCATCGCGCGTTAATTTCTTTTCATAATCGCGCTTCACAATATCCAGCGCGCGCAGCACGGTGCGGGCAGGGATCTGATTTTCTTCCAGTAGCACAATCAAATCGACGGCCAGTTTGACATCGTCCGGCGCATTTTCCAGTGACATATATTCTCCATTATTAACGAGTTAAGCGAGCCAGCTTATTCTCGATTTTTTCCAGCGCATGGCGACACCGCGCCAGGCGCGCTTCATAAGCTTCTACTTCACGATACAGTGTCTGTTGCTCGACTAAATCAGTTGTCTGCGCCAGACGGTTTTTTCGCTCCATCACCATCTCATATAAACGCCGCTCAAATTCCTGGTGCTGAATACGTTTTCGTTGCCAACGGGCAATTTTTGGTGGTGCGCTATCCCACTCGCGTAGCGACCAGGCTGCGGCTTCACGCGCTATAGCCTCCAGTTGCGCCGCCAGATGTTCTGCCAGCCAGGCCACTTGCGGTAGTTGCTGTTGCTCAACCGCATGACGAAGCGCGGACAAATGATCCCCCGCTTCATCCAGACACGCCTGTAACGTTGTCGTGCGAGTTTGAAAAAGATGGCGATCAAAACGGGCGCTTAGCGTGCTGAACTGCGCCACCGGGGCACAACGCTGGCGTAGCGTGGCCAGCTGAACGGCCAGTTTTTCCAGTAGCAGGGCAGTTTTCACGGCAAGACCTCAATGAAAATGATAATTGTTATGCTAAAGTAGCCTCTCTGTAAGCTGACTACATATACTATGCAACGAATCATTTTAATCATCATTGGCTGGCTGGCGGTAGTGCTGGGTACGCTGGGCGTGATATTGCCGGTTTTGCCGACGACGCCGTTTATCCTGCTGGCAGCCTGGTGCTTTGCCCGTTCTTCTCCGCGCTTTCATGCATGGTTGCTGTACCGCTCATGGTTTGGCAGTTATTTACGCTTCTGGCAGAAACATCATGCCATGCCACGTGGAGCGAAACCGCGGGCGATTTTCATTATTTTGATCACTTTTGCGATTTCTCTGTGGTTCGTAAAGATGCCGTGGGTGCGCATCATGTTGCTGGTTATTCTTACTTGCTTGCTTTTCTATATGTGGCGAATTCCGGTGATTGATGAAAAGCAAGAAAAGCACTGAAGCTCAACAATCGCAGTTGCAATTATTGCGTACAGCCAGTACATTCTGGCGTTTTCGAGCACAGGCGCAGGCGGTCAAAGGTTAAACAACTGTTACTTTTGATACGTTTAAAACGCGCCGTGAGTACCACCGTAACAAGCAGGCTACACTTATGACCGCGACTGCACAGCAGCTTGAGTATCTCAAAAATAGCATCAAAAGCATTCAGGACTACCCAAAACCCGGCATTCTTTTCCGCGATGTCACCAGCTTACTGGAAGACCCGAAAGCTTACGCTCTCAGCATCGACTTGCTGGTTGAGCGTTACAAAAATGCGGGCATTACCAAAGTTGTCGGCACTGAAGCGCGTGGCTTCTTGTTTGGCGCTCCGGTAGCGCTGGGGCTGAACGTTGGTTTTGTGCCGGTACGTAAACCGGGCAAATTGCCGCGTGAAACCATCAACGAAACTTACGATCTGGAATACGGCACCGATCAACTGGAGATCCACGTTGATGCCATCAAACCAGGCGACAAAGTGCTGGTAGTAGACGATCTGCTGGCAACTGGCGGCACCATCGAGGCGACGGTTAAATTGATTCGTCGCCTGGGTGGTGAAGTGGCTGATGCTGCGTTTATTATCAACCTGTTCGATCTCGGCGGCGAACAGCGTCTCGAAAAACAGGGCATTACCTGCTACAGCCTTGTCCCGTTCCCGGGCCATTAATTATCGCCAGTCTTGTGCTGTCCACGCTACGGACAGCACAAGATGTGCATTCAGCCTCGCCGTTCTGGCGGGGCTGTGTTAGCATTACCCCTTCGTGAATCCACCTTCCAGCGTTTCAGAGCCTGCCAATGAGTTATCAGGTCTTAGCCCGAAAATGGCGCCCACAAACCTTTGCTGACGTCGTCGGCCAGGAACATGTGCTGACCGCACTGGCGAACGGCTTGTCGTTAGGGCGTATTCATCATGCTTATCTTTTTTCCGGCACTCGCGGCGTCGGGAAAACCTCTATCGCCCGACTGCTGGCGAAGGGGCTAAATTGCGAAACCGGCATTACCGCAACGCCGTGCGGTGTGTGCGATAACTGCCGTGAAATCGAGCAGGGGCGCTTTGTCGATCTGATAGAGATCGACGCTGCCTCGCGTACCAAAGTCGAAGATACCCGCGACCTGCTGGACAACGTTCAGTACGCACCAGCACGTGGTCGTTTTAAAGTTTATCTGATCGACGAAGTGCATATGCTGTCGCGCCACAGCTTTAACGCACTGCTAAAAACCCTTGAAGAGCCACCAGAGCACGTCAAGTTCCTGCTGGCGACGACCGATCCGCAGAAATTACCGGTGACGATTTTGTCGCGCTGTCTGCAATTTCATCTCAAGGCGCTGGATGTCGAGCAAATTCGTCATCAGCTTGAGCACATCCTCAACGAAGAGCATATTGCTCACGAGCCGCGTGCACTGCAACTGCTGGCACGTGCCGCTGAAGGCAGTTTGCGAGACGCGTTAAGTCTGACCGATCAGGCGATTGCCAGCGGTGACGGCCAGGTTTCAACCCAGGCGGTCAGTGCGATGCTGGGTACGCTTGATGACGATCAGGCGTTATCGCTGGTTGAAGCGATGGTCGAGGCCAACGGCGAGCGCGTAATGGCGCTGATTAATGACGCCGCCGCTCGTGGTATTGAGTGGGAAGCTTTGCTGGTGGAAATGCTCGGTCTGTTGCACCGCATTGCGATGGTGCAGCTTTCACCTGCCGCGCTCGGCAACGATATGGCGGCTATTGAACTGCGAATGCGTGAACTGGCGCGTACCGTACCGCCGACGGATATTCAGCTTTACTATCAGACGCTGTTGATTGGTCGCAAAGAACTGCCGTATGCGCCGGACAGACGCATGGGGGTTGAAATGACGCTGCTGCGCGCGCTGGCGTTTCATCCACGGATGCCGTTGCCTGAACCGGAAACGCCGCGTCAGTCCGTCGCGCCAACGGCGGTAATGACACCTACGCAAATGCCGCCGCAACCGCAATCTATACCTCAGCAGGCGCCGACGGTACCGCTCTCAGAAACCACCAGCCAGGTGCTGGCGGCGCGCCAGCAATTGCAGCGCGCTCAGGGAGCAACCAAAGCAAAAAAGAGTGAACCGGCAGCCGCTACCCGCGCGCGGCCGGTGAATAACGCTGCGCTGGAAAGACTGGCTTCGGTCACCGATCGCGTTCAGGCGCGCCCAGTGCCATCGGCGCTGGAAAAAGCGCCAGCCAAAAAAGAAGCGTATCGCTGGAAAGCGACTACTCCAGTGATGCAGCAGAAAGAAGTGGTCGCCACGCCGAAGGCGCTGAAGAAAGCGCTGGAGCATGAAAAAACGCCGGAACTGGCGGCTAAGCTGGCGACTGAAGCCATTGAGCGCGACCCGTGGGCAGCTCAGGTGAGTCAGCTTGCGTTGCCAAAACTGGTCGAACAGGTGGCGTTAAATGCCTGGAAAGAGGAGAACGGCAACGCGGTGTGCCTGCATTTACGTTCCTCCCAGCGGCATTTGAATAACAGCGGCGCACAGCAAAAACTGACCGAGGCGTTGAGTGCGTTAAAGGGGGCAACGGTTGAACTGACTATCGTTGAAGATGATAATCCCGCAGTGCGCACGCCGCTGGAATGGCGTCAGGCGATATACGAAGAAAAACTTGCGCAGGCGCGCGAGTCCATTATTGCGGATAATAATATCCAGACTCTGCGTCGATTCTTCGATGCGGAACTGGATGAAGAAAGTATCCGCCCCATTTGATCGTAAGCCAGGCTTACGATCGTCATCCTTAACGTGATTGAGAGAGAAACCTATGTTTGGTAAAGGCGGTCTGGGCAACCTGATGAAGCAAGCCCAGCAGATGCAAGAAAAAATGCAGAAAATGCAGGAAGAGATCGCGCAGCTGGAAGTCACCGGCGAATCTGGCGCAGGTCTGGTAAAAGTGACCATCAATGGTGCTCACAACTGCCGTCGCGTAGAGATCGCCCCGAGCCTTCTGGAAGACGACAAAGAGATGCTGGAAGATCTGGTTGCTGCCGCATTCAACGATGCAGCACGCCGCATCGAAGAAACTCAGAAAGAAAAAATGGCGTCTGTTTCTTCTGGAATGCAGTTGCCGCCAGGCTTTAAGATGCCGTTCTGATGCAAACCAGCCCGCTGTTGACACAGCTTATGGAAGCACTGCGCTGTCTGCCGGGCGTTGGCCCGAAGTCGGCGCAGCGTATGGCGTTCACGCTGCTCCAGCGCGATCGTAGCGGCGGGATGCGCCTGGCGCAGGCGCTCACCCGGGCGATGTCGGAAATCGGTCACTGCGCCGATTGCCGTACCTTCACTGAACAGGAAGTTTGTAACATCTGTTCGAATCCGCGTCGTCAGGAAAACGGTCAAATCTGCGTGGTGGAGAGTCCGGCGGACATCTACGCCATTGAGCAGACTGGACAGTTTTCAGGCCGTTATTTTGTGTTGATGGGACACCTGTCGCCGCTGGACGGCATCGGTCCAGATGATATTGGCCTCGATCGCCTGGAACAGCGTCTGGCAGAGGAAAAGATCACCGAAGTGATCCTCGCGACTAACCCAACGGTCGAAGGTGAAGCCACCGCTAACTACATCGCCGAGCTTTGTGCGCAATATGGCGTTGAAGCCAGCCGAATCGCTCATGGCGTACCGGTTGGCGGCGAACTGGAAATGGTCGATGGCACTACGCTGTCGCACTCCCTTGCCGGGCGTCATAAGATTCGTTTTTAAGCAAACGAGAGCGGGATCACCTGCTCTCGCTTGAAATTATTCTCCCTTGTCCCCATCTCTCCCTCATCCTGTTTTTAACCTTAAAAATGGCATTGTTGAGGTAGACCTACATGAAAGGACAAGAAACTCGTGGTTTTCAGTCAGAAGTGAAACAGCTTCTGCACCTGATGATCCATTCTCTCTATTCCAATAAAGAAATTTTCCTGCGTGAGCTTATCTCTAACGCCTCCGATGCGGCGGACAAGTTACGTTTCCGCGCACTCTCTAACCCGGATCTGTACGAAGGTGATGGCGAACTGCGCGTTCGCGTCTCTTTCGATAAAGACAAGCGCACTCTGACCATCTCCGATAACGGCGTGGGGATGACCCGCGACGAAGTGATCGACCATTTAGGGACTATCGCGAAATCTGGCACCAAATCATTCCTCGAATCCCTGGGTTCTGACCAGGCGAAAGACAGCCAGCTGATCGGTCAGTTTGGTGTTGGTTTCTACTCCGCGTTTATCGTGGCCGACAAGGTAACCGTGCGTACCCGTGCGGCAGGCGAAAAACCAGAAAACGGCGTGTTCTGGGAATCGGCGGGTGAAGGTGAATACACCGTTGCCGACATCACCAAAGACGATCGCGGTACTGAAATCACCCTGCATCTGCGTGAAGGCGAAGACGAGTTCCTCGATGACTGGCGCGTGCGCTCCATCATCAGCAAATACTCCGACCATATCGCGCTGCCGGTAGAGATCGAAAAACGTGAAGAGAAAGACGGCGAAACCGTTATCTCCTGGGAGAAAATCAACAAAGCGCAGGCGCTGTGGACCCGTAACAAGTCGGAAATCACCGATGAAGAGTACAAAGAGTTCTACAAACACATCGCCCACGACTTTAACGATCCGCTGACCTGGAGCCACAACCGTGTTGAAGGTAAGCAGGAGTACACCAGCCTGCTGTACATTCCGTCGCAGGCGCCGTGGGATATGTGGAACCGCGATCATAAACACGGACTGAAACTGTACGTCCAGCGTGTGTTCATCATGGACGACGCAGAACAGTTCATGCCGAACTATCTGCGCTTCGTGCGTGGTCTGATTGACTCCAGCGATCTGCCGCTGAACGTTTCCCGTGAAATCCTCCAGGACAGCACGGTAACGCGTAACCTGCGCAATGCGCTGACCAAGCGTGTGCTGCAAATGCTGGAAAAACTGGCGAAAGACGACGCGGAAAAATACCAGACCTTCTGGCAACAGTTTGGCCTGGTACTGAAAGAAGGTCCGGCGGAAGATTTCGCTAACCAGGAAGCGATCGCCAAATTGCTGCGTTTTGCTTCTACCCATACCGATTCTTCTGCGCAGACCGTATCTCTGGAAGACTACGTTTCCCGCATGAAAGAAGGGCAGGAGAAAATCTACTACATCACCGCAGACAGCTATGCGGCAGCGAAGAGCAGCCCGCACCTGGAACTGCTGCGTAAGAAAGGCATCGAAGTTCTGCTGCTTTCCGACCGCATCGATGAGTGGATGATGAACTATCTGACTGAGTTCGACGGTAAACCGTTCCAGTCTGTGTCTAAAGTTGACGAGTCGCTGGAAAAACTGGCTGACGAAGTTGATGAGAGCGCGAAAGAAGCGGAGAAAGCACTGACTCCGTTCATCGACCGTGTGAAAGCCCTGCTCGGCGAGCGTGTGAAAGATGTCCGTCTGACCCACCGTCTGACCGATACGCCAGCGATTGTCTCTACCGATGCGGACGAAATGAGCACTCAGATGGCGAAACTGTTTGCCGCAGCGGGCCAGAAAGTGCCGGAAGTGAAATACATCTTCGAACTGAACCCGGATCACGTACTGGTGAAACGCGCGGCAGATACCGAAGATGAAGCGAAGTTCAGCGAGTGGGTAGAACTGCTGCTGGATCAGGCGCTGCTGGCAGAACGCGGCACGCTGGAAGATCCGAACCAGTTTATTCGCCGTATGAACCAGCTGCTGGTTTCCTGATGTAATGCCGGATACATCCTATCCGGTATATCGGTAAATGTGGTGCCGGATGACCTTCGTGTCATCCGGCATTTTTTCTTTTTAGTATCTGCATTTTCCGCAAATTATCTCCCCTTTAACCGTTTCAGCCTCAGGAGCCTTCCTTGAGGCAATCGCCTGTTGGTGGTATCGTTTATCGCTTTTTCAAAAAATTCGACACATTTTAAGGGGATTTTCGCAATGCGTATCATTCTGCTTGGCGCTCCGGGCGCGGGGAAAGGGACTCAGGCTCAGTTCATCATGGAGAAATATGGTATTCCGCAAATCTCCACAGGTGATATGCTGCGTGCCGCAGTCAAATCTGGCTCCGAGCTGGGTAAACAAGCAAAAGACATTATGGACGCTGGCAAACTGGTTACCGATGAACTGGTGATCGCGCTGGTTAAAGAACGTATTGCTCAGGAAGACTGCCGTAACGGTTTCCTGCTTGACGGCTTCCCGCGTACTATTCCGCAGGCTGACGCGATGAAAGAAGCGGGCATCAATGTTGATTACGTTCTGGAGTTCGACGTACCGGACGAACTGATTGTTGATCGTATTGTTGGTCGCCGCGTTCACGCGCCATCTGGCCGTGTTTATCACGTTAAATTCAATCCGCCGAAAGTAGAAGGCAAAGACGACGTTACTGGTGAAGACCTGACTACCCGTAAAGACGATCAGGAAGAAACTGTACGTAAACGTCTGGTCGAATACCATCAGATGACGGCGCCGCTGATCGGCTACTACTCTAAAGAAGCGGAAGCAGGCAACACCAAATACGCGAAAGTTGATGGCACCAAACCGGTTGCTGAAGTTCGCGCAGCGCTGGAAAAAATTCTCGGCTAATCAAGTCGCAGCAGATCTGCTCTCGGGCAGGTCTGCTCATTCTCCTCAGGCAATACCTCTTACAGCAATTAGTTCTTCTTCTTCACTTTTCCGCTACAATTATCAACAAGTTGAATCGATAAGAGGCGGTAATGCGTCAAACTAAAACCGGTATCCTGCTGGTAAATCTGGGCACGCCCGATGCCCCCACTCCTGAAGCGGTAAAACGCTACCTGAAGCAATTTTTAAGCGACAGACGCGTGGTTGATACCTCACGGCTGTTGTGGTGGCCATTACTGCGTGGCGTGATTTTACCGCTGCGCTCGCCACGCGTAGCAAAACTGTATGCCTCTGTCTGGATGGAAGATGGTTCGCCGCTGATGGTTTACAGTCGCCAGCAACAACAGGCGCTGGCAGAACGTTTACCGGAAATGCCGGTGGCGCTGGGCATGAGCTATGGTTCGCCATCGCTGGAAAGTGCCGTTGACGAACTGCTGGCAGAACATGTTGATCATATTGTGGTGCTGCCGCTCTACCCGCAATATTCCTGCTCAACGGTTGGCGCAGTGTGGGATGAACTGGCACGCATTCTGGCGCGCAAGCGTAGCATTCCGGGGATTTCGTTTATTCGCGATTATGCTGATAACCCCGATTATATTAATGCCTTAGCAAATAGCGTTCGCGCCTCTTTCGCTAAACATGGCGAGCCGGATCTGCTGCTGCTCTCCTATCATGGAATTCCACAGCGTTATGCGGATGAAGGCGATGATTACCCGCAACGTTGCCGCATAACAACTCGTGAACTCGCTTCTGCACTGGGGCTGGCGCCGGAAAAAGTGATGATGACGTTCCAGTCGCGTTTCGGACGCGAACCCTGGCTGATGCCTTATACCGACGAAACGCTGAAAATGCTCGGAGAAAAAGGCGTAAGCCATATTCAGATAATGTGCCCCGGATTTGCTGCGGATTGTCTGGAAACACTGGAAGAGATTGCTGAGCAAAACCGTGAGGTCTTCCTCGGTGCTGGCGGAAAAAAATACGAATATATTCCGGCGCTTAATGCCACACCGGAACATATCGAAATGATGGCTAATCTTGTTGCAGCTTATCGCTAAAGAATCGAGCACCGTCGCGCAGAGCCTCGTCGGCGGTTTTCATCATCCGTGAATAATGCAAAAAGGCGTGCAGCGTACCGGAGTAGAGCTTGAACTCACAAGGTTGCTGGTGCGCCGCTAACGTCTGGTAAAGCAGGCGGCTGTCATCCAGCAGCGGATCGAACTCTGCGCCAGCGATATAGCAGGGCGGCACATCACGTGTGAGATCATTGTTAAACAGGCAGTAATACGGCGACTCACGGTCTGCTTTGTTGCTTAAATACGCTTCTTCATACATCTGCAAATCCTGTTGCGTTAAGCCATCCACAGTCACCGCCCAACAGGCGACGGGTCACGGAATCCTGCAACCCATAAAGTCCATACCACAGTAAAACACCAGCAATCTTACCGCAATCGATCTGCTTATCACGCAGCCACAAAGCGCTGGCGAGCGCCAGCATCGCGCCAGCAGAATCACCGGCAAAGCCAATGCGTGACATATTGATTTGATAATCGTCCGCCTGCTGGTGGAAATGGCAACAGGCGGCCACAATTTCCTCTATCGCCTGCGGAAAACGTGCTTCTGGCGAAAGGGTATAATCAACACCAATTACCGTACATTGGGTATAGTTTGCCAGCAGCCGCATAATGCGATTGTGGGTATCGAGGTTGCCGAGAATAAACCCGCCACCATGAAGATAAAACAGCGTCGCCGGGCTATTCGGGTTCGGACAAAATAACAGCGTCTCCACCCGACCATATTTTGTCGGAACCGCGTAAGCTCTGGTTTCCATTTCTGGAGCGTCGGCATTCCAGAATCGCCGCTCAAGCGTGTAATGTTGAC
Source organism: Escherichia albertii NBRC 107761 = DSM 17582 (assembly GCF_000759775.1). GTDB lineage: Bacteria > Pseudomonadota > Gammaproteobacteria > Enterobacterales > Enterobacteriaceae > Escherichia > Escherichia albertii. Next base: position 18,415 of record NZ_BBMY01000005.1, on the reverse strand, counting down.
GTTGCTCGGCAATCGTTCCCGTTGCGGGCCAGGGCGGTAAATCTGGCTGAATCGTATTAACAACGGCCTTCATTTCGGCAGATATCAGTTCCAGCACGGGAAATTTGTTTTCCGTCTTCATTGAAAAACTCCTTTCAAATGACGCCATTGTAAGGAACCACTGCCATGAAAATGCGATCCCGTCTGCTGATATTGAAACTGCCCGTGCCTCGCGCGCTCAGGCATGATTGTGTTAATATTCGCCGCTCAGTTAACCACCCTTAAAAATAATCATGAAATTTCCCGGTAAACGTAAATCCAAACATTACTTCCCTGTAAACGCACGCGATCCGCTGCTTCAGCAATTCCAGCCAGAAAAAGAAACCAGCGCTGCCTGGGTCGTAGGTATCGACCAGACGCTGGTGGATATTGAAGCGAAAGTGGATGATGAATTCATTGAGCGTTATGGATTAAGTGCCGGGCATTCACTGGTAATTGAAGATGATGTAGCCGAAGCGCTTTATCAGGAGCTGAAACAGAAAAACCTGATTACCCATCAGTTTGCGGGCGGCACTATTGGTAACACCATGCACAACTACTCCGTGCTGGCGGATGACCGCTCCGTATTGCTGGGCGTAATGTGCAGCAATATTGAAATTGGTAGCTATGCCTATCGTTACCTGTGCAACACGTCCAGCCGTACTGACCTTAACTATTTACAAGGTGTGGATGGGCCGATTGGTCGCTGTTTTACGCTGATTGGTGAATCGGGCGAGCGTACCTTTGCTATCAGCCCAGGACATATGAACCAGTTGCGGGCGGAGAGCATTCCTGAAGATGTCATTGCCGGAGCGTCGGCGCTGGTATTAACGTCCTATCTGGTGCGCTGTAAACCGGGTGAACCGATGCCGGAAGCGACCATGAAAGCCATTGAGTACGCGAAGAAATATAACGTACCGGTGGTGCTGACGTTGGGAACTAAATTCGTCATCGCTGAGAATCCACAGTGGTGGCAGGAGTTCCTCAAAGAACACGTTTCCATCCTCGCGATGAACGAAGATGAAGCCGAAGCATTGACTGGAGAGAGCGATCCGCTGCTGGCCTCTGACAAGGCGCTGGACTGGGTGGATCTGGTACTGTGCACCGCTGGGCCAATTGGCTTATATATGGCGGGCTTTACGGAAGACGAAGCAAAACGCAAAACCCAGCATCCGCTGCTGCCGGGCGCTATCGCGGAATTTAACCAGTATGAGTTTAGCCGCGCCATGCGCCATAAAGATTGCCAGAATCCGCTGCGCGTCTACTCTCATATTGCGCCGTATATGGGCGGACCAGAAAAAATCATGAACACCAACGGGGCCGGAGACGGGGCTCTGGCGGCGCTGTTGCATGACATTACCGCCAACAGTTATCACCGTAGCAACGTACCAAACTCCAGTAAGCATAAATTCACCTGGCTGACATACTCGTCGTTAGCGCAGGTGTGTAAATATGCCAACCGCGTCAGTTATCAGGTGCTTAACCAGCATTCGCCACGCTTAACGCGTGGGCTGCCGGAGCGTGAAGACAGCCTGGAAGAATCTTACTGGGATCGTTAAGTTGTTGGATGCAACCAAATCGCACCCGTAGGCCGGATAAGATGCGCGAGCATCGCATCCGGCAATGATATCAATGTATTACCCCGTTACCACTTCACCCGCCGGGGGCGTTTCCAGCAGCTCCAGCATCGTACGGGCAATTTCTCGCTCACCCATTACTACCTGATTCGCCCCACGTTCGGTAATATACGCCACTTCATCGTCATAATGGGCGCGGGCAATAATCTCAATATCCGGGTTTTTCGCGCGGGCAGAGGCCACAATCTCGCCCGCTTCGTAACCGTTTGGAATGGTCAGAATCAGCCATTTCGCGCATTCCAGATGCGCCAGGTGCATGATCTCTTCGTTCGCTGCGTTACCTAATACGGCGCGAACGCCGCGCTCACGCAATTCATCGACGCGGGTGCGTGACGTTTCAATCACCACCAGTGGAATATCAGACGCGAGCAATTTTTCTCCCAGCAGACTGCCCACCCGACCGTAGCCGACCAGCAGTGCGTGGTTGCAAATATCCACCGGAATTTGTTTCTCTTCTTCGATAGCTTCTTCCAGAGTCTGTTCTTCCAGCGTTTCAGTCTTCGCCAGATATTTCTCCAGCAAAGCAAACAGTACCGGGTTGAGCATAATCGACAAAATTGCGCCTGCCAGCACTAGGTTTTGCCCGGATTGCGGCAGCAGATTCAGCGCCATCCCCAGTCCCGCCAGAATAAAGGCGAACTCACCAATTTGCGCCAGACTGGCGGCAATGGTTAATGCCGTACGCTGAGAGTGACCAAATAACCGGACGAGGAAAAACGCCGCCACTGACTTACCAAATAAAATAATGGCCAGTGTTGCCAGCACGGCCAGCGGTTGCTGAATAAGAATTAACGGATCAAACAACATGCCGACGGAGACAAAGAACAACACCGCAAATGCATCACGCAACGGCAGCGTATCGTGGGCGGCACGGTGGCTCAGTTCAGACTCGTTCAACACCATCCCGGCAAAGAACGCACCGAGCGCAAAGGAGACGTCAAACAACTCTACCGCGCCAAAAGCAATCCCTAATGCCAGCGCCAGCACTGACAGGGTAAACAGCTCGCGTGAGCCGGTTGCCGCGCTACGCGCCATGATCCACGGCACCAAGCGGCGACCTACCAGCATCATAATGGCGATAAATGCGACTACCTTGCCGATGGTAATCCCCATATCGACCGCCAGCGTAGCAAAGCCCACATCGCCTTGTTCCATCATTCCGGCTACCGCTGGTAGCAATACCAGCGTCAGGACCATCACTAGGTCTTCTACAATCAACCAGCCAATGGCGATTTGTCCTCGCTGGCTATCTATTAATTGCCGTTCTTCAAGTGCGCGCAGTAACACCACGGTACTGGCGGTAGAAAGACACAAACCGAACACGATACCGGTCATCAGTGACCAGCCCAGCACGCTGGAGAGCGCCATACCCAGCAACGTCGCCACCGCTATCTGGGCGATGGCGCCGGGAATGGCGATGGACTTTACCGCCATCAAATCCTTGAGTGAAAAATGCAGACCAACGCCGAACATCAGCAAAATGACGCCCAGCTCCGCCAGTTCAGGTGCCAGTTTAGTATCGGCAACAAAGCCCGGAGTAAAGGGTCCTGCCAGCACGCCCGCTAACAGATATCCCACCAGAGGAGAAATACGCAGTTTATTGGCCAGCATGCCGAGGATAAAGGCGAGCACAAGGCCGCCAACAATGGTGGTAATAAGCGGGGTGGCGTGATGCATTCCGTCTCCTTTTCCTGGTGATTGTTGTCCATTTTTGGCCGGGAAAACCAAAATTACAGATGATAGTTTATGACAATTTCATTGTTGATGTTTATGAATAATTCTTGAATTTTGCAGAAAAATGGAATTAACCGCAAAAAAAGACACGGATCGAAAAAGGGATGAGGTGTATGAAGAGGAAAGGCTTATGGTGACAGGAAAGAGATGCGGTCAAAGTTAACCTCTGACCGCAAGAAAATCAGGCTTTATGTCGGTTATCAGGTAAGAATATGGTCAACATCCCAAGAAGTGGCAGGAAAGCACATATTTTATAAACTAATTCAATACTGGTGTGGTCGGCAATAAGCCCCAGGACTGCGGCGCCAAGCCCTCCCATGCCAAAGGCAAAACCGAAAAACAGCCCGGAAACCATACCGATACGTCCCGGAAGCAGTTCCTGGGCGTAGACCAGGATGGCGGAAAATGCCGATGCGAGGATAAATCCAATTATTACCGTTAAAATTCCCGTCCAGTGCAGGCTGGCGTAAGGTAAAACCAAAGTAAACGGCGCTACGCCGAGGATAGAGCCCCAAATGACATATTTTCTACCAATCTTATCGCCTACAGGCCCGCCAATCACGGTTCCTGCTGCAACGGCAAATAGAAAGGCAAACAGATGAAGCTGGGCGTTCTGGATAGATAATCCAAACTTTTGCATCAGATAAAAGGTGTAATAGCTACTGATGCTCGCCATATAGAAATATTTCGAGAAAATCAGTACCAGCAGTACGCAAACAGCCAGTACGACCTTATTACGCGGCAGTGGATTGCTTATTGCTGCTTTTGGTTTTCCTTTACTCATCCGATGTTGTGCGGAGTACCAGCGGCTGATTTGCGCCAACACTACAATAGCCAGTAGCGCTGCCAGCACAAACCATGCCACGTTGCCTTTGCCATAAGGTGCGATGATCACCGCTGCCAGCAATGGCCCCAACGAACTGCCAAAGTTTCCGCCTACCTGGAAGATTGATTGCGCCAGACCATGACGCCCACCGGAGGCCATACGCGCCACGCGGGAAGATTCCGGGTGAAAGACTGACGAACCGGTACCGACCAGCGCCGCGGCGAGCAAAACAGTAGCAAAACTACCTGCCAACGCCAGCAGTACCAGCCCGCTTAAGGTGAAGCACATGCCAATTGGCAACGACCACGGCATCGGATATTTATCGGTCCAGTAGCCGACCACTGGTTGCAATAGCGATGATGCAAGCTGGAAGGTGAGAGTAATCATCCCTATCTGCATAAACGTCAGAGAAAACTCTGACTGGAGCAGCGGATAAATCGCCAGAATCAGCGATTGGATCATATCGTTCAGAAGATGCGAGAGGCTGATAGCCCCCAAAATGCCAAACGACGTGCGAGGTTTGACGGCCGACGCAGGCTGGGTTTGTTCACTCATTGCCATAGGAAAGTCACTTTTTCAGGGTTGCGATGTAAAGAATAATCTGAGTTGTAATTATTACCCGACTAACATACCTGTATGCATAGCTTGAAGGAAGTCTCAATTTTGAAAACAGAAACGGCATTCTATTTTCGAATTTATCACCACCGAATACAGATTTGTCTATTATATCGCGTCATACTCATTTCAAACGTTGATATCTGGTCAGGGAGATAAGAATGAAATTGTTGCAACAGAGCGTGGCATTAGCTCTATTGACCACATTGACACTGGCGAGTGGAAGTGCTCAAGCTTATGAGCAGGATAAAACTTATAAAATTACTATTCTGCACACCAACGACCATCATGGTCACTTCTGGCGTAACGAATATGGTGAATATGGCCTGGCGGCGCAAAAAACGCTGGTGGATGGGATCCGCAAAGAGGTTGCGGCTGAAGGCGGCAGTGTGCTGTTACTTTCCGGCGGCGATATTAATACTGGTGTGCCGGAATCCGATTTACAGGATGCCGAACCCGATTTTCGCGGTATGAATCTGGTGGGTTATGATGCGATGGCGATCGGCAATCATGAATTTGATAACCCGCTCACCGTATTACGCCAGCAGGAAAAGTGGGCGAAGTTTCCACTGCTTTCCGCCAATATCTATCAAAAAAGCACTGGCGAGCGCCTGTTTAAACCCTGGGCGCTGTTTAAACGTCAGGATCTGAAAATAGCTGTTATTGGGCTGACAACCGATGACACGGCAAAAATCGGCAATCAGGCATATCTCTCGGATATTGAGTTTCGCAAACCTGCCGACGAAGCCAGACTGGTGATTCAGGAGCTGCAACAGACAGAAAAGCCAGACATTATTATCGCTGCGACCCATATGGGGCATTACGATAATGGCGATCATGGTTCTAACGCGCCAGGTGATGTGGAGATGGCGCGTAGCTTGCCCGCTGGATCGCTGGCAATGATTGTTGGCGGACATTCGCAAGATCCCGTCTGTATGGCGGCGGAAAATAAAAAGCAGGTGGATTACGTTCCAGGTACGCCATGTAAACCGGATCAACAAAACGGCATCTGGATTGTACAGGCGCACGAATGGGGCAAGTATGTTGGCCGGGCCGATTTTGAGTTTCGCAATGGCGAAATGAAAATGGTCAATTACCAGCTAATTCCGGTAAACCTGAAGAAGAAAGTGACCTGGGAAGACGGAAAAAGCGAACGCGTGCTTTATACCCCAGAAATCGCTGAGAACCAGCAAATGATTTCACTGCTGTCGCCGTTCCAGAGTAAAGGTAAAGCGCAACTTGAGGTGAAGATTGGCGAAGTCAATGGCCGTCTGGAAGGTGACCGTGATAAGGTCCGTTTTGTGCAGACCAATATGGGGCGGTTAATTCTGGCAGCACAAATGGATCGCACCGGAGCAGACTTTGCCGTGATGAACGGCGGCGGGATTCGCGACTCCATTGATGCGGGCGATATCAGCTATAAAAGTGTGCTGAAAGTGCAGCCGTTCGGCAATATAGTGGTGTATGCCGATATGACGGGTAAAGAGGTGATTGATTACCTGACTGCCGTCGCGCAGATGAAGCCCGACTCCGGTGCCTATCCGCAGTTTGCCAATGTTAGCTTTGTGGCGAAAGACGGTAAACTTAACGATCTGAAAATCAAAGGTGAACCCGTCGATCCGGCGAAAACTTACCGTATGGCGACGTTAAACTTCGGTGCCTCCGGCGGTGATGGTTATCCGCGTCTTGATAACAAACCCGGTTATGTGAATACCGGTTTTATTGATGCGGAAGTGCTGAAAGCGTATATCCAGAAAAACTCGCCGCTGGATGTCAATGCCTACGAGCCGAAAGGCGAGGTAAGCTGGCAGTAATGTGCAAGTGCCGGATGTTTTCATCCGGCAAAGCACTTAATCACGGCGTGCAATATCTGCAAACTTAGCATCCAGAATCTTTGCCAGATCGCTTGCCGCCAGCTCAATATCCAGTCCTCGTTTGCCACCAGAGACATAAATGGTGGCAAACTCTTGTGCGGGGGCATCAATCAACGTAGGCAGGCGTTTTTTCTGCCCCAACGGGCTAATTCCTCCAACCAGATATCCCGTCGAACGTTGCGCCACCATCGGATCGGCCATTTCCACTTTTTTGGCGCCCAACGCCTTTGCGACCTTTTTAAGGTCCAGTTGACCTGCGACCGGCGTTACTGCGACGGCCAGGTGTTTCATATCGCCATTCACCGCGACCAGCAGTGTTTTGTAGACTTGATCCGAATTCAAACCTAATTTTTTGACCACTTCATCGCCAAAATTGGTTTCCGCCGGATCGTGTTCGTAGGTATGAATCTGAAAAGAAATCTTGTTTTTTTCGAGTAATTTAACAGCGGGTGTCATCGTAATTTTCCTGCCTCAAACAAAAAACGGAGCAAGCATACGCCGGATTGCGGCCCAAAAAAAAGTGCCATCTTGTCTAAGAGTATTGGCAGGATGGAGAGATTGAGCGACAATCGACTTACACCGTCGCTTAAAATGACGGCATAATAATAAAAATATGAAATTCCTCTTTGACGGGCCAATAGCGATATTGGCCATTTTTTTAGCGCAGCATTTGCGGCAAATTCCCTTCTCCATACAGATGTAGCGCACCAACCGCGACCATATAGCGCCCCGGTGGCATGGTGCGTAATTTATCCCGCCAGGCGAGATTTCGCTGGTGCATCAATACGTCGTACAGTGACTGGCTGAAAGTATTGGGCAGCGTTATTTCATGATTTTGCGGCGGCGCATTCAGCCACCAGCTCATCATTTGTTGCAGCAGACGCGCGTTGGTATGCCAGTGAGTCAGGGTATCGTCCAGCAACGCCAGCCCTTGATCGGGTAACTGGAGCAATAGCGCAATCTGGCTTTCTGCTCCTTCCAGCTCTATTACAGGTTTATGTTCCTGCTTCGCTGCCTGTAATAGTTGGTAATCAATGCCATATTCAGCCCGTAACCCTAATTTTTGCGCCTGAGTCGCCTGGAGAACCATCGCAATTTGCCACAGCGGTTGGGTAGAAAATAGCGACGGAGAAATGCCCATTTCCTGGCTAATGTGATGCAGGCTTTGCAGTTGCGTTTCGCTGATGCGCTCTTCCAGCGCCTCGCAGGCAGGCAAATTGGCAAACGGTGTATCGCAGGTGGAGACATCCGCCTCAACAATTAACGCATCAGCATTTTTCAGCTTTTTAAGCAGGCGAGGAGGCAGTGGAGCCATATCGCGGCTACCCATATGAATACTGCCAATCAGATGAAAATGGCGATTGCCGGGAAGAGAGATATCGATGGCAGGCCAGGAGTAATGATTACCACGCAGCGCGGCCCACAGTGTTTTTACCCGGTACAACAGATCCATACGACCTCCCTTTGTGAAATATCATGCTAGCGCGCAGGGAGGGAGGGCGCAAATGGAGTTAGGGACTTGTTCAGTGGTCGCTTAAATGTTGTCGAAAAATTGCTATTGCTTTGAAACGAAAGAGCACCATTGCCTGATGCAACGCCGACGCGCCTTATCAGCTGTGCCCGAACCGTAGGCCGGATAAGGCGTTTACGCCGCATCCGGCAGTCGTGCGGCGATGCCAGATGCGCCACTCTAAAGCAGCGCATCCGCAATGACCGACTTATTCCTTCGGTTTAAACCGCAGCAATCGGTTGGCGTTACTCACTACGGTAATCGACGAGAGCGCCATTGCCGCGCCGGCAACCACCGGGTTAAGCAGCGTTCCGGTGAACGGCCACAAAATACCGGCAGCGACCGGAATGCCAATGCTGTTATAGATAAACGCGCCGAGCAGGTTCTGCTTCATATTGCGCAGCGTTGCGCGGGAAATGGCTAACGCATCCGCAACACCCATCAGGCTATGACGCATCAGGGTTATCGCCGCAGTCTCAATGGCAACATCGCTACCGCCGCCCATCGCAATACCAACATCCGCCTGGGCCAGCGCTGGCGCGTCGTTAATGCCATCGCCCACCATCGCCACCTGACGTCCCTGACTTTGCAGACGTTTAATCGCTTCGGCTTTACCGTCCGGCAATACACCGGCAATCACTTCATCAATACCGGCTTCTTTGGCGATAGCATTGGCGGTGGTTGGGTTATCCCCGGTTAACATCACCAGACGATATCCCGCTTTATGCAGACGTTGCAGCGCCGCCACGCTGTCGCTACGCAAGGGATCGCGCACTGCTAACAGGGCTACCGCTTGACCGTCGACAGCCAGCAACACGGGGGTTGCGCCTTGCGACGCCTGGGCAGAAATATCAGCTTCAATCGCTTTGGTGTCCACTTGCTGGTCATTTAACAGCGCCTGATTACCCAGTAGCAGCGTATGGCCTTCAGCTTCGCCGCTCACACCCAGGCCGCGCAATGTGCGGAAACCGTTGACCTGCGGCAATGTCATGTCGCTCGCTTTATCGAGGATCGCTCGCGCCAGCGGATGGCTGGAACCTTGCTCCAGCGCTGCCGCCAGACGTAGCGCCTGCGTTTCGTCAAAACCGGCGAAAGTTTTCACCGCAACAACCTGCGGTTTCCCTTCAGTCAGCGTCCCGGTTTTATCGAACACGACAGTATCCAGCGTACTGGCGCGTTGCAGTGCGTCGGCATCACGCACCAGCACGCCAAACTCCGCCGCACGGCCAACGCCGGAAATAATTGACATCGGCGTTGCCAACCCCAACGCACACGGACAAGCGATGATCAATACCGTCGTGGCGACAACCAGGGTATAGACAATCTGCGGCGCCGGGCCGAAGAAGTACCAGATCGCCGCGCTGATTAGCGCAATCAACACGACCACTGGTACAAACACGGCAGAAATTTTATCCGCCAGTTGACCGATTTCCGGTTTACTACTTTGGGCCTGGCGCACCATGCGAATTATGCGTGCCAGAGTGGTATGGCTGCCGACTGCGCTGGCGCGAAACAGCACGCTGCCGTCCTGTACTACCGTCCCGGCGTGAACGCTATCGCCTTCGCTTTTTTGCAGTGGGATAGGTTCGCCCGTCAGCATGGCTTCATCCAGCCATGCTTCACCCTGAGTGATCTCGCCGTCTACCGGCACACGATCACCCGTCGTCAGGCGCAGTAGCATACCCGGCTGCACTTCCACCAGCGGTACGTTCTTTTCACCGTCATCAGTAACCAGGCGTGCTGTCGGCGGAGTTAAATCGAGTAATTTTTCCAGCGCTTTTGATGAGCGCTGACGCGCGCGCGCTTCCAGCATATGGCCGAGGTTAATCAGACCAATAATCATCGTGCTGGCTTCGTAATAAAGATGCCGCGCCTCCATCGGGAACCACTGCGGCCACAGGTTGACGCTCATCGAATAGAGCCACGCGACCCCGGTCCCCAGCGCCACCAGCGTATCCATCGTCGCCGTGCCGTTCAGCAAGCTTTTCCACGCGCTACGATAAAAATGGCCGCCCGCGAGAACCATTACCGCCAGGGTTATCAGGCCGATAACCAGCCACAGACTGCGGTTGTCGGCGGTGACCATCATATTATCGCCGATCATTCCCCAGACCATCACCGGGATACCCACCGCCAGGGCAACGATAGCCTGCCAGCGGAAACGCTTCATTGTCGCGATGGCGGTCTCCTGCTGACGTTCGCGGCGTTTGGCATCATCTTCAATTGCTTCCGCGCCGTAGCCTGCTTTCTCAACCGCCTGAACCAAATCTTGTGGGGAGGCGCTGCCCATCACCAGCGCAGTGCGCTCCGCCAGGTTTACCCGTGCCTGGGTGACGCCCGGTACGCTTTGCAGTGCGTTTTGCACTCGGGTGACACAGCTGGCGCAGCTCATGCCGCTCAGCAGCAACTGCTGACTATCATCCTCGGCGGTCGCTGCCGGAAGCTCATCAGAAACCGCTGCCAGTGCTTCCGACGGGATTGATGACTCCGCCAGCGGTTTAGCCTTTGGGTGGCTTACAGATGCGTCATAACCCGCTTGCTTGATGGTTTCGATAAGTTGTTCGGCGCTGGCCGTGCCGGTAACGTGCGCTTCAGTGATTGACACATCAGCCTGCTCAACGTCCGGGCGTTGTTCGAGACTTTCTTTCACGCGTTTAACGCAGTGACCGCAAGACAGGCCGTCCAGCGTCAGGTCGATAGTTTGAGACATAGTTCACTCCTTTTAGACAGTTTTTACTGACCGTGATAAAGGGTAAACCTTCCAGCAAGGGGAAGGTCAAGAAATTATTTCTCAATGAAATAATATGTTGGCAAGAATTAAAAAATTGGCTCAATTTGCATCATGATTAGATATTTAATTCTTTATTTTCCTGTAGTTAGGGTGTTGATGCTAAGTTAAATCATGATGCCTTGAAATCGGCATCGGGGTGAGAAATAACCTCCCGCATCTATAAAAAGGAGTTAGCGAAAGATGTCAGATGCAAAAAAACTACAGCAGGCAGTGGATCAGGCATACACCCTGTATCACACGTTTGGCGGCGGGCAAAACGCAGACTACATCCCCTTCCTGGCAAATGTTCCCAGCCAACTGACGGGAGTGGCTATTGTCACCTGTGAGGGCGATGTCTATTGCGCAGGTAACAGCGATTACCGTTTCGCGCTGGAGTCCATTTCCAAAGTCTGTACCTTAGCCCTGGCGCTGGAAGATGTCGGTCCACAGGCGGTGCAGGACAAAGTTGGCGCTGATCCCACCGGGCTTCCCTTTAACTCAGTTATTGCCCTGGAACTGCATGGCGGCAAACCGTTGTCGCCGCTGGTCAATGCAGGGGCAATCGCCACGACCAGCCTGATCAAAGCTGATAATGCCGAGCAGCGCTGGCAGCGAATTTTGACTATTCAGCAACAACTTGCCAGCAGTCAGATAACGCTCTCTGACGAAGTAAATCAGTCAGAGCAGACGACCAACTTTCACAACCGTGCGATTGCCTGGCTGCTTTACTCCGCCGGATATCTCTATTGCGATGCGATGGAAGCCTGTGACATCTACACCCGTCAGTGCTCCACGCTCATCAATACTGTTGAGCTGGCGACGCTTGGCGCAACGCTGGCGGCGGGCGGCGTGAACCCGATAAGCAAAAAACGCGTTCTTCAGGCTGACAATGTGCCGTACATCCTGGCCGAAATGATGATGGAAGGGCTGTATGGTCGCTCCGGCGACTGGGCGTATCGCGTTGGTTTGCCTGGAAAAAGCGGCGTTGGTGGCGGCATTCTGGCGGTAGTTCCTGGTGTGATGGGGATTGCCGCGTTCTCACCACCGCTGGATGAAGAGGGCAACAGCGTACGCGGACAAAAAATGGTGGCATCGGTCGCTAAACAACTCGGCTATAACGTGTTTAAGGGCTGATCATAATGAGCATGGAAGGGAGTAACGATAGCAAACCTCTTGGTCTATGGAACGTGGTTTCCATTGGTATCGGGGCGATGGTGGGGGCAGGGATTTTTGCGCTGCTGGGGCAGGCAGCGTTATTAATGGAAACGTCGACATGGGTTGCGTTTGCCTTCGGCGGTATTGTGGCGATGTTTTCTGGCTATGCTTATGCGCGTCTTGGCGCCCATTACCCAAGTAATGGCGGAATCATCGACTTTTTTCGCCGGGGGTTAGGCAACGGCATTTTTTCGTTGGCGCTATCGTTACTTTACCTGATGACGCTGGCAGTCAGTATTGCGATGGTCGCGCGCGCATTTGGCGCTTATGCTGTGCAGTTTTTGCATGAAGGCAGCCAGGATGAGCATCTTGTTTTGCTGTATGCGTTGGCGATTATTGCGCTAATGACCCTGTTCAACTCCTTAAGCAATCATGCGGTAGGGCGACTGGAAGTGATTCTCGTCGCCATTAAAATGATGATTCTGTTGCTGCTAATTGTTGCGGGCGTCTGGTCGCTACAACCGGCGCACATTTCACTCTCTCCGGCACCCAGCTCCGGCGCGTTCTTCTCCTGTATCGGCATTACCTTCCTCGCCTATGCGGGCTTTGGCATGATGGCGAATGCAGCGGATAAAGTGAATGATCCGGCGGTTATTATGCCGCGGGCATTTCTGGTGGCGATTGGCATTACCTCTCTGCTCTATATCGCCCTGGCTCTTGTGCTGCTTAACGACGTTTCAGCATTAGAGTTAGAAAAATATGCTGATACAGCGGTGGCGCAAGCCGCTTCACCGTTGCTCGGGCATATCGGCTACGTGATTGTCGTTATCGGCGCGTTACTGGCGACAGCATCAGCGATTAACGCCAATTTGTTTGCCGTGTTCAATATCATGGACAACATGGGCAGCGAGCGCGAGTTGCCGAAAGTGTTGAATAAATCCCTGTGGCGGCAGAGCACCTGGGGCAACATCATTGTTGTGGCATTGATCATGCTGATGACGGCAGCGCTTAATTTAGGTTCGCTGGCCAGCGTCGCCAGCGCCACCTTTTTGATCTGCTACCTCGCAGTATTTGTGGTGGCGATTCGCTTGCGACATGACATCCACGCTTCGTTGTCGATCCTCGTCATTGGTATGCTGGTCATGCTACTGGTCATCATTGGTTTTATTTACAGCTTGTGGTCCCAGGGCAGCAGTGCGTTGATGTGGATTATTGGCACACTATTACTAAGTTTTATTGTGGCAATGGTAATGAAACGGAATAAAACGGCATAACCCTTTCTGTGCGCAGCGTGTAACGGTACTGCGCTTTCGAGAATTCTCTCCTGCTTTGGTACAGCATTTTAAATCCGAAACTTGTCGTACCCCGCGAGTAGTGTCAGACTAATTCAGCAATATCATGCTGAATTATCTATTTAGATCGCCCAACAAATTACAGGAGGCGTTGCGCGAACGATGAACATTAGCGATGTGGCGAAAAAAACGGGACTGACTGCTAAAGCGATTCGTTTCTATGAAGAGAAAGGGCTGGTCACACCGCCGCTGCGTGGTGAAAACGGTTATCGCACTTACACGCAGCAGCACCTCAACGAACTGACTTTACTGCGCCAGGCGCGGCAGGTGGGGTTTAACCTGGAAGAGAGCGGTGAACTGGTTAATCTGTTTAACGACCCGCAGCGCCATAGTGCTGACGTGAAACGGCGTACGCTGGAAAAAGTGGCGGAGATCGAGCGACATATCGAAGAACTGCAATCTATGCGCAATAAGCTTCTGACGCTGGCGAATGCCTGCCCCGGCGATGACAGCGCCGCCTGCCCGATTATCGAAAATCTCTCCGGCTGTTGTCATCATAAGGCGGGGTGATTAAGGCTTACGGAAATAGTCATCCATTATTTTCGTCAGTTCCGGGCGTTCGCCGTCATCGTTGATGGCGAAATCGAGAAAAAAAGCATCGGCTTGCGGCGTTCGGTGTTGCGCCATCAACCGGAAGGCGAGGGCGCGATAAATGGCGTATGCCGGATGGCTGATAACGAATCGGGCAAAGTCAACAAAAAGCGGCGAGTGTGTGAAAAACAGCGCCTGCAAAATTACATCAGCCTTTTCATCCCCCTCCAGACCTTGTTGGAGCATGCGCTTAATACGAGTCTCGCTCAAATTCCCGGCCTCAACAATTTGCCAGGCTTGATCCAGTGAAGGGTAACGACTGACACTTTGCTCCAGTTCTTCGGGCCAGTTTTGGTATGTGTGGATGTGCTTATCAGGGCCGAGAATCTCCCATGCGCTGAGCGGCAATGTTTTCCACGCTGTGAGTTTTGGTATGCGGTATTGCAGCTCTGTTTTGTGCAGAAATTCCCCGCCCGGAAATACCAGGGTTTGCTGCTCATCATTAAAACGGGTCGCAGTGCTGATAACCAGCGTTTTCAGTGGTCGCCCTTCCAGCGCGGCGGCAGTGGCTTTATGGTGCCCGTCGAGCAGAACGCAGAGATAGGAATCAGTAAGATACCAGGCCAGAGCGCGGGCATCCGGTTTATCACGATAAAACGTCGCCCGCTCTGGATTAAAATGTGATGGCGGCTGACCGGGAAGAAGAAAACAGGGAGCAGTATCACTGAAATAGCCATATTCAGGATCCCAGACGGCAACGGTTGCCGGGTTACTGGAACTATGGTCCGTTGCCGCCCAAAAGAAATGCCCATTGCCATCCGTCGGGTAAAGCTCACGATCCTCCAGCAGATAATAGCCATCAGCCAGGCATGAGAACAGCGGCGTCAGCGCGGCAAAAGCGTCCGCCATGCCAGACCACGGGCGATTCCAGTTTTCGAGGGCAGATAAAAACTGTGCGGCACCCTGCTCATCATCCGCAAAACCGCTGTAGACAAATTCCGCGCAGGTGGGGCAGCCAGTCTCGGACCAGAAACGTATCAATGGGACATCTTGCCAGCAGAGTGAATGAATAAGACCGTAAGAGTGCGGTTTGTGGATCACACACCGTCGAAGAAATCCTTTTCCAGATCTCACCGAAAAAATGACGCCAGCAGGAGTTTGTTTTAGCAGACGGACTTCAGGTTTTCGAAAGAGGGGAAACATAGCCATTCCTTAGCCGAAAATAGAGGGCAACATGCCGGATGCGGTGCGAGCGCCTTATCCGGCCTACGGTTTGGTACAGATTTCCAGGTGTGATAAGACGCATCAGGCGATGACCGCTCGGATGATCAGCGTTATCCCTTCAATCGCAATCACCTCAACATGCGTACCCGCGGCTAAATCCTCGCTGGCGCTGACTGGCCATGAGCTGTCGCCGACGCGCATATGACCGCGCCCGTTGACTAACGGCGATTCCAGCACAAATCGTCTACCGATCAATTGTTGCCCGCGCTGGTTTAAATGACTATCGCTGTGCTTTTGCTCGCGTACTCGCCGCGACAACCACTTCCACCACAGCCAGGCGGCGAGCAACGTCAGAATGGCAAACATCGCCCCTTGCCACTCCCAACCCAGCGGTAGCAGCCAGACCACCAGGCCGGTAATGACCGCCGCCACGCCGCTCCACAACAAATAACCGTTACCGCCCAGCATCTCGGCAGCCAGCAGCAAACCGCCGAGGCTCAGCCAGAAAATATGCGGATGAACGACCATTAACTCAATCATGGTTTAGTCCGTTTATTGGCGCTGTCTTTCACCAGTTCGGCAATCCCGGCAATCGACCCCATCAGGCTGCTGGCCTCTAATGGCATCATCACCACTTTGCTGTTGCTGGAGGAACCGATCTGCTGCAACGCTTCGGTATATTTCTGCGCCACAAAGTAGTTCACCGCCTGAATATCACCAGAGGCGATGGCTTCCGATACCATTTTGGTGGCGCGGGCTTCTGCTTCGGCGGAACGTTCACGCGCTTCAGCCTGTAAAAATGCCGACTGTCGTTCACCTTCCGCTTTCAGGATCTGTGACTGTTTTTCACCTTCCGCTTTGAGGATTTCCGCCTGACGAATCCCTTCTGCTTCAAGGATGTAAGCACGTTTGGTTCGTTCCGCTTTCATCTGCGCGTTCATTGAAGAGATAAGCTCTGCGGGCGGGCGTACATCACGGATTTCGATACGGGTGACTTTTATCCCCCACGGGTTAGTGGCTTCATCAACAATATGCAGCAGACGCGAGTTAATGCTGTCGCGCTGGGAGAGCATTTCGTCCAGCTCCATCGAACCCAGAACGGTACGGATGTTGGTCATGGTCAGGTTGATGATTGCCAGTTCCAGATTACTGACCTCATAAGCGGCGCGCGGAGCATCAATCACCTGAATAAAACAGACCGCGTCGATAGTGACGTTGGCGTTATCTTTCGAGATGACTTCCTGGGATGGAATGTCGAGCACTTGCTCCATCATATTGATCTTGCGGCCAATGCGATCCATAAACGGCACCACCAGACTCAGCCCCGGCTGTAATGTTTTGGTATAGCGGCCAAAACGTTCTACCGTCCACTGATAGCCCTGCGGCACGATTTTGACGCCTGCGCCGACAATCACCAGCGCGGCAAAAATAAGAATCGGGATAAAGATAAGCATCGGAAAAACCTCCTGTTGTACCGTCCATAATGAGCAAAATTGCTGCTTGATTAAACAAATTATACCCGATTACTGAAAGAGAGTTCCCCCTTATTCCTGCGGAGGATAAACTGTTTCTATTAAAAATGAGAAAAAGGGATGAGCGATGCAGGAAAATACTCCTTTGCTTCAGCTACAAAACGTAGGATATCTGGCCGGTGATACGAAAATTCTCAACAACATCAGTTTTTTATTGCGTGCTGGTGAATTTAAGTTAATTACCGGCCCTTCGGGATGTGGAAAAAGTACGTTGCTGAAAATTGTCGCGTCGTTAATCAGTCCCGGCGAGGGAACGATTTTGTTCGAAGGGGAAGATATCACGACCCTGAAGCCGGAAGTGTACCGCCAGCACGTTTCTTATTGTGCACAGACCCCTGCGCTGTTTGGCGACACGGTATACGATAACCTGATCTTTCCCTGGCAGATCCGTAATCAACAGCCTGACCCGGCTATTTTTCTCGATTTTCTCGAACGCTTTGCGCTGCCGGATACGATTTTACAGAAAAATATCGCTGAACTTTCTGGTGGTGAAAAACAGCGTATCTCGTTGATTCGTAACCTCCAGTTTCTGCCAAAGGTATTATTGCTGGATGAAATTACCAGTGCGCTGGATGAAAACAACAAACGCAATGTGAATGAGATGATTCATCACTATGTTCGTGAGAAAAATATCGCCGTATTGTGGGTGACTCACGATAAAGACGAAATTAATCATGCGGATAAGGTGATTACGCTGCAACCGCATGCCGGAGAAATGCAGGAAGCACGCTATGAACTCGCATAATATTACTAATGAATCATTGGCACTGGCATTAATGCTGGTGGTGGTGGCGATTTTAATTAGCCATAAAGAAAAACTGGCGCTGGAGAAAGATATTCTCTGGAGCGTCGGGCGGGCAATTATTCAACTGATTATTGTTGGCTATGTACTGAAATATATATTCAGTGTTGATGATGCCAGTCTGACATTATTGATGGTGTTATTTATCTGCTTTAATGCGGCATGGAATGCGCAAAAACGCAGTAAATATATTGCTAAAGCTTTTATCTCATCGTTTATTGCCATTACGGTAGGGGCGGGAATTACCCTGGCGGTGCTGATTCTCTCGGGGTCGATTGAGTTTATTCCGATGCAGGTGATCCCAATCGCCGGGATGATAGCCGGTAACGCGATGGTGGCGGTCGGGCTGTGTTATAACAATCTCGGTCAGCGCTTTATCAGCGAGCAACAACAGATTCAGGAAAAATTGAGCCTGGGCGCGACGCCGAAACAGGCGTCTGCAATATTGATTCGTGACAGTATCTGTGCGGCATTAATTCCGACTGTCGATTCAGCAAAGACTGTTGGTTTGGTGAGTTTGCCGGGAATGATGTCGGGGCTGATATTTGCCGGGATTGATCCGGTAAAGGCGATTAAATATCAGATTATGGTGACCTTTATGCTGCTCTCCACCGCCAGCCTGTCGACCATTATTGCCTGCTATTTAACCTATCGTAAGTTTTATAACTCGCGCCACCAGTTGGTGGTGACGCAATTGAAGAATAAATAATGCGATGCCTGATGCGACGCTGGCGCGTCTTATCATGCCTACAAACCTGTGCCAGAACGGTAGGCCGGATAAGGCGTTTACGCCGCATCCGGCGGTTATGCGCGGATGCCTGATGCGACGCTGGCA
>NZ_BBMY01000006.1 GCF_000759775.1 Escherichia albertii NBRC 107761 = DSM 17582 | reverse complement strand
CAAGGCCTTATGTGGCCAATATGTTAAGGGCCAGGCGACCAGTGCAGTAATAAACAGGACTACGGCTCCTGCTGAACCTAACTGAATAGGGAGAAAGAGCGTTCCTGCGCCAACGGCAGTGCCGTAGAGCGCGAAGCTCCAGAGAGTTTCTTCTTTTGACCAAATCTTAGACATTATTTGAACGTATCATCTACAAATTAAATAAAATGGAGGGCAATTTACCATAAACCAGGTGAAACATGGGAGATTAACGCCATATCAACCCATGCATTCGTATGTTAGTAGATGCAAACCTTGCGTGCCAGTTGGCTATCTCCCCCCTCATTTCAGCGTATCTCCTTTGTGATAAAAATCACTTTTACCAAACAATTATCATAACTATTTTTAACAATCATTTACTATTGCACGGTTAATTCGTGCGAGGTTGTGATGAAAGATGTTGTGATTGTCGGGGCGTTACGAACACCTATTGGTTGCTTTCGCGGAGCGTTGGCGGGTCATTCCGCTGTGGAGCTTGGCAGCCTGGTTGTGAAAGCGTTATTAGAACGCACCTGTGTTGCTGCACATGCGGTGGATGAAGTGATTCTCGGGCAGGTCCTGACCGCCGGGGCAGGGCAAAATCCGGCACGACAGTCGGCTATTAAAGGTGGCCTTCCTAACAGTGTCTCGGCAATTACTATTAATGATGTTTGTGGTTCCGGGCTAAAAGCACTGCATCTCGCCACTCAGGCGATTCAGTGTGGCGAGGCTGATATTGTTATTGCCGGTGGCCAGGAAAATATGAGCCGCGCGCCACATGTCCTGACTGATAGTCGAACCGGCGCACACCTTGGTGATAGCCAACTGGTTGATAGTCTTGTTCATGATGGTCTGTGGGACGCATTCAATGATTATCATATTGGCGTTACTGCTGAGAATCTGGCCCGCGAGTATGGTATCAGTCGTCAGTTGCAAGACGCTTATGCCCTTAGTTCACAACAAAAAGCGCGGGCGGCTATTGATGCCGGACGATTTAAGGATGAGATAGTCCCGGTCAGAACGCAAAACAATGGGCAGATACGGGTTGTTGATACCGATGAACAGCCTCGTGCTGACGCCAGTGTAGAAGGATTAGCCTGCTTAGATCCGTCATTTGATAGTCACGGTTCTGTTACTGCAGGAAATGCATCATCCATCAACGATGGCGCAGCAGCCGTTATGATGATGAGCGAAGTCAAAGCGCGAACGTTGAATTTACCTGTGCTGGCTCGTATTCGCGCATTTGCCAGTGTCGGCGTGGACCCCGCACTGATGGGCATTGCCCCCGTATATGCGACTCGTCGTTGTCTGGAACGTGCGGGTTGGCAACTGGCCGATGTCGATCTTATTGAAGCTAACGAAGCTTTTGCCGCGCAGGCGCTTTCCGTCGGTAAAATGCTCGAGTGGGATGAGCGCCGGGTTAATGTCAATGGTGGCGCCATTGCTCTCGGTCATCCAATTGGCGCTTCTGGCTGCCGTATTCTGGTTTCTCTGGTTCATGAAATGGTGAAACGCAATGCACGCAAAGGGTTGGCTACACTCTGCATTGGCGGTGGTCAGGGGGTGGCATTAACGATAGAACGCGATGAATAGCTCTGTATTTCTTTCCCGTCTGTTAAACGTCTGCTGTCATTAATTCATTTTATGATAATGGCTGGCTCGTTAATCTCCTCGATTTATTATTACAGCCCTGCCACTCAAAAACTGGCGGGGTTTTTGATTTTTTCGAATCAGCATAGTCCATACTGTAGCTATAAAATAATCCATATCTATGCTATTTCCGGCCTGACACCTGTATTAATCACGTATTTTTTTACCTGTGTTCTTACTCTGTGCTGGCAGGAAAAAATGGTTACTATCAATACGGAAATCAGCTTTAACACCGCGACTTCGACGTGATATGCGCCGCGTATTTTCAAAATGGCGGGAGAGAAGTTGAGAAATATCGGCGTCTGATTTTGCAGGCCGGATATGCTGTACATCCGACCTTTTTTCCGTTAATAGAGATCGGATTCGAGGCCGTTAAGGTGGTTGTTACGTTCCTTATTTTGCCTTGCTGCATTAACTCATATGTCAGGAGAAAGGAATGAAAACAATTGGTTTACTGGGCGGCATGAGCTGGGAATCCACAATCCCTTACTATCGTTTGATAAACGAGGAAATTAAGCAGCGGCTTGGTGGGCTTCATTCTGTGCAAGTGTTACTGCATAGCGTTGATTTTTATGAAATAGAAGAGTGTCAACGGCGCGGGGAATGGGATAAAACAGGCGATATTCTGGCCGGGGCGGCGCTTGGCCTACAGCGTGCGGGGGCAGAAGGTATCGTGTTATGTACTAATACGATGCATAAAGTGGCTAAGACGATTGAATCTCGTTGCTCGCTTCCTTTCTTACATATAGCGGATGCCACCGGGCGAGCGATTCGTCGGGCCGGAATGACACGCGTGGCGCTGTTGGGAACGCGCTACACCATGGAACAGGATTTTTATCGCGGACGGCTGGCGGAGCAATTTTCTATTAACTGCCTGGTGCCGGCTGCGGATGAACGGGAGAAAATTAATCAGATCATTTTTGAAGAACTGTGCCTCGGGCAATTCACCGAAGCATCACGCGCTTATTATGCGCAAGTGATTGCTCGCCTCGCAGAACAGGGAGCGCAGGGCGTTATTTTTGGCTGTACTGAAATAGGTTTACTGCTGCCGGAAGAGCGCAGTGTTCTGCCTGTGTTCGATACGACGGCAATCCATGCCGAAGATGCTGTGTCCTTTATGCTGTCGTAATGCTCTATAAAATAGCCTCAAGCGAGGCAACCAGTTTTGGCAAACCTGTTTGTAAGTGCTCACTAAATGTCTGAACCAGTGCTGATGACGGACGATGCAGGGGGCGAATCAGACTTACGGTGAAGGGAACTGCAATACTGAATCGCCGCACGACTAACCCACTTGCCGCATAATCCAGAGCAGTGAGTGGATTAACCACGGAAACGCCAGCACCTGCGCGAACCATTGCGCAGATTGACGCGGCGCTGTGGGTTTCCACTATCATTCGCCGTTTAACCTGATGTTCATTAAAGAGCTGATCCAGCAACTGGCGATAGCTGTCGCTACGGGAAAGGCTGATGTAGTTCTCACCGTGGAAATCTTCCGGTGTTAATACTTCTTTTGCCGCCAGCGGATGACACGCCGGTAAAACACACACTTCATCTAATGACAGTAATTCGGTACGTTCTGTTCCCGCAGGCGTGTGTAGCGTCTCAGTGAGTCCTAAATCATGGCGTTGGGCTGAAAGCCACTCTTCAAGTAACGGTGATTCTTGCGGCACGATATTTAAGCTGACTTCAGGATAGCGAGCCAGAAACGGTTGCAGCAGCGGAGGTAAAAAAGACTGTGAAAATACTGGCAGGCAGGCAATAGAAAGCTCGCCCTGCCGAAACTCGCGCAGGCTTTCCGCAGCACTGACAATGCGATCCAGTCCGTACCATGAGCGCTGTACCTCTTCAAACAGGCGTAATCCTTGCACTGTGGGATGCAATCTTCCACGTACGCGCTCAAACAATTTCAGCCCGATGACTTTTTCAAAACGCGCCAGCTCACGGCTGACGGTTGGCTGTGAGGTGTGCAGTAGCTGTGCCGCTTCAGTCAGGTTTCCTGCTGTCATAACTGCATGAAAAATTTCAATATGACGTAAGTTAACGGCGGCCATCTGCATTCTCCCGCTATCCGATATTCCATATCATTTTTGCATAGACTCAACATAAAACGATATTTTTTATTCTTTTTATGATGTGGCGTAATCATAAAAAAGCATTTATTTGGAGTTTGCTATGCCACATTCACTGTTCAGTACTGATACCGATCTCACTGCTGAAAATCTGTTGCGCTTACCCGCAGAATTCGGCTGCCCGGTGTGGGTCTATGATGCACAAATTATTCGTCGACAGATTGCCGTTCTGAAACAGTTTGATGTGGTGCGCTTCGCTCAGAAAGCCTGTTCCAATATTCATATTTTGCGCTTAATGCGTGAACAGGGCGTGAAGGTGGATTCTGTTTCGTTAGGGGAAATCGAGCGCGCCCTGGCGGCAGGATATAACCCACAAACGCATCCTGACGACATTGTGTTTACCGCCGATGTTATTGATCAGGCGACGCTCGAGCGCGTTAGCGAACTGCAAATTCCGGTGAATGCTGGCTCTATTGATATGCTTGACCAACTTGGACAAGTGTCGCCAGGGCATCGTGTGTGGTTGCGCGTTAATCCGGGATTTGGTCACGGCCATAGCCAAAAAACCAATACCGGTGGCGAAAACAGTAAGCACGGTATCTGGTATACCGATCTTCCGGCCGCTCTGGAAGTGATACAACGCCATCATCTGCAACTGGTCGGCATTCATATGCACATCGGTTCCGGCGTCGATTATGCGCATCTGGAACAGGTGTGTGGCGCGATGGTGCGGCAGGTCATCGAATTTGGTCAGGATTTACA
This sequence comes from Escherichia albertii NBRC 107761 = DSM 17582, assembly GCF_000759775.1. Lineage (GTDB taxonomy): Bacteria > Pseudomonadota > Gammaproteobacteria > Enterobacterales > Enterobacteriaceae > Escherichia > Escherichia albertii. Next base: position 72,604 of record NZ_BBMY01000006.1, on the reverse strand, counting down.
GGCTATTTCTGCTGGCGGTGGGCTATCCATTCCTTATCAACAGGGAGAAGAGGCGGTCGATACCAAACATTATTATGGCCTGTGGAACGCGGCGCGTGAGCAGATCGCCCGCCATTTGGGACACCATGTGAAACTGGAAATTGAACCAGGTCGGTTTCTGGTGGCGCAGTCTGGCGTACTGATAACCCAGGTACGGAGCGTCAAACAAATGGGCAGTCGCCGCTTTGTTCTGGTTGATGCGGGATTTAACGATCTGATGCGTCCGGCAATGTACGGCAGCTATCATCACATTAGTGCGCTGGCGGCAGATGGTCGCTCTCTTGAATATGCGCCAACGGTGGAAACTGTGGTTGCCGGGCCATTATGTGAATCGGGTGATGTCTTTACCCAGCAGGAAGGGGGCAAAGTCGAAACTCGCGCTTTGCCGGAGGTAAAAGCTGGCGATTATTTGGTTTTGCATGATACTGGCGCGTACGGTGCGTCAATGTCATCGAACTACAATAGCCGCCCGCTGCTGCCGGAAGTTCTGTTTGATAACGGTCAGGCGAGGTTGATTCGCCGCCGCCAGACCATTAGTGAATTACTGGCGCTTGAGCTGCTTTAATCGTAGTTAGTCGCTGGATGCATGATGGATTGTATCCAGCGGCGGCGTTGAAACTGAATGACGACGCACCAGCGTCGGACTAAAAACGTTGGTGATTTCCGGGAGAGGGCGATTATCCGCCAGCGCCAATGCCAGTTCGGCAGCCTGAGTCGCCATCGTCACTATTGGGTAGCGTACGGTGGTCAAACGTGGGCGTACATAACGTGACACCAGCACATCGTCAAAACCAATCAACGAAATCTCACCCGGTACGTCAATCCCATTGTCATTGAGCACGCCCATCGCCCCCGCCGCCATTGAATCGTTATAACAGGCTACTGCAGTGAAATTTCTGCCTCGTCCCAAAAGCTCGGTCATTGCCTGTTCGCCACCGCTTTCGTCTGGTTCGCCAAAAGTCACCAGCCGGTCATTGGCCGGAATACCGCTTTCGGCAAGAGCATCGTAATACCCCTGCAGGCGATCTTCGGCGTCAGAAATAGAGTGGTTAGAGCAGATATAACCAATGCGTGTATGGCCTTGTTGAATTAAGTGGCGAGTTGCCAGCCAGGCGCCGTAACGATCGTCCAGCGCAATACAGCGATTTTCAAAGCCGGGGAGGATGCGGTTGATCAATACCATGCCAGGCATTTGTTTCATCAATGAGGCTAAATCGGCATCCGGGATCATTTTGGCATGGACGACCAGCGCGGCACAGCGGTGGCGGATCAATTGTTCAATGGCCTGACGCTCTTTTTGTTCATTGTGATAACCGTTGCCAATTAATAAGAAATTACCAGTATGGTAAGCCACCTGTTCGACCGCTTTCACCATCGCACCAAAAAACGGATCGGAAACATCACCAACGACCAGGCCAACTGTTTCGGTGGTCTGTTGCGCCAGCGCACGCGCGTTAGCGTTCGGGTGATAGCTTAGAGATTCCATCGCACTATGCACAGCCAGACGAGAAGCTTCGCTGGCTTTTGGAGAGTTATTAATGACACGGGAAACGGTGGCGACTGAAACGCCTGCCAGTCGGGCTACATCCTTTATGGTCGCCATGAAAATACCTTTGTGGGTAAACGCTTACATTCTGCCAGTGTTACGGAAAACGCCTGTCGGTTCAAGGGGCGTGGTACTTTCTGAATGGGAAGTGTGCGTGAAACGAGAATAAATAAGACAAAAAAAGAGATTACAAACCTTTGGTTACACTTTGCGAAACGCTGTTGCGATTGACCGCTAGTGGCGTTTGGCTATGGATTGTTAAAGTGGTGGTCCCAGAGGTATTGATAGGTGAAGTCAACTTCGGGTTGAGCACATGAATTACACCAGCCTGCGCAGATGCGCAGGTTTTTTTTTGCTTGTCATCAATCTGTAACAGTAACCGATAATTTACACACCTGGTTGCATTTCCCTTAATTCCTTTGCGTTTTCTTGCTGGCGAAGAGTCTTCGCGCAGACCACAATCAAGATCCCAGAGGTATTGATTGGTGAGATTATTCGGTACGCTCTTCGTACCCTGTCTCTTGCACCAACCTGCGCGGATGCGCAGGTTTTTTTTCGCACCCAATTTACTGTCGCTCCCGTTCCCCTTCTCGTGTAATCTCCCCCCATTCGCTTTTACTGAATAATGAGCAAAGGGAGTTGGAATGCTTTTTAGCTTTTTCCGTAATTTGTGTCGTGTTTTGTACCGTGTTCGCGTTACCGGAGACACTGAGGCATTGAAAGACGAGCGAGTTCTCATCACGCCTAATCACGTCTCTTTTATTGACGGCGTTTTGTTGGCGCTGTTTTTACCCGTACGCCCGGTATTTGCCGTTTACACTTCTATTAGTCAGCAGTGGTATATGCGTTGGCTGAAGTCATTTATCGACTTTGTTCCTCTCGACCCGACGCAACCCATGGCGATTAAGCATCTGGTGCGCCTGGTTGAGCAGGGGCGTCCAGTGGTGATATTCCCGGAAGGGCGAATCACCACCACCGGCTCGCTGATGAAAATCTATGATGGCGCGGGTTTTATCGCGGCGAAGTCAGGCGCGACGGTCATTCCTGTGCGTATTGAAGGGGCGGAGCTTACTCACTTCAGTCGCCTGAAAGGTCTGGTTAAACGACGCTTATTTCCACGGATTCATCTGCATATTTTGCCGCCAACCCGGGTGCCGATGCCGGATGCGCCACGTGCCCGTGACCGCCGTAAAATCGCGGGAGAAATGCTGCACCAAATCATGATGGAAGCACGCATGGCGGTGCGTCCACGTGAAACACTGTATGAATCCTTGTTGGGGGCGATGTATCGTTTCGGCGCCGGGAAAAAGTGTGTTGAAGATGTCAACTTTACCCCAGATACCTATCGCAAATTGCTCACTAAAACATTGTTTGTTGGTCGCATCCTCGAAAAATATAGCGTTGAAGGGGAAAGAATCGGTTTAATGCTGCCCAATGCGGGCATTAGTGCGGCAGTGATTTTTGGGGCCATCGCCCGTCGCCGTATTCCGGCAATGATGAACTACACTGCCGGGGTAAAAGGGCTGAGCAGCGCAATTACTGCCGCTGAAATCAAAACTATCTTCACTTCCCGCCAGTTCCTCGACAAAGGCAAATTCTGGCATCTGCCGGAACAACTCACTCAGGTGCGTTGGGTCTATCTGGAAGATTTAAAAGCGGATGTCACTACGGCTGACAAAGTGTGGATCTTCGCACATCTGTTGATGCCGCGTCTGGCACAGGTAAAACAGCAGCCGGAAGAAGAGGCATTGATCCTCTTTACTTCAGGTTCAGAAGGCCATCCGAAAGGCGTCGTCCATAGCCATAAAAGTATTCTGGCGAACGTTGAGCAGATTAAAACCATCGCCGATTTCACCACTCATGACCGCTTTATGTCGGCGTTACCGCTGTTCCACTCTTTTGGGCTGACGGTGGGACTGTTTACGCCGCTGTTGACTGGCGCAGAAGTGTTTCTTTACCCCAGTCCGCTGCATTACCGCATTGTACCGGAACTGGTATATGACCGCAGTTGCACCGTGCTTTTTGGCACCTCGACATTCCTCGGTCACTACGCGCGCTTTGCCAATCCTTATGACTTCTATCGCCTACGCTATGTAGTGGCGGGTGCTGAAAAACTGCAAGAAAGCACTAAACAGCTTTGGCAGGATAAATTTGGCCTGCGCATCCTTGAAGGCTACGGCGTGACTGAATGTGCGCCAGTGGTGTCCATTAATGTGCCAATGGCGGCGAGGCCGGGCACTGTTGGACGTATTTTGCCGGGGATGGATGCGCGTCTGCTGGCGGTTCCTGGCATTGAAGAGGGCGGTCGCCTGCAACTGAAAGGGCCGAACATTATGAACGGCTACCTGCGGGTAGAGAAGCCAGGTGTACTGGAAGTGCCTACTGCCGAGAATGTTCGCGGCGAAATGGAGCGCGGCTGGTATGACACCGGTGATATCGTGCGCTTCGATGAACAGGGCTTTGTGCAGATTCAGGGCCGCGCGAAACGCTTTGCCAAAATTGCAGGCGAAATGGTATCGCTGGAAATGGTGGAACAACTGGCGCTTAGTGTTTCGCCGGATAAAGTGCATGCTACGGCGATTAAGAGCGATATCAGCAAGGGCGAGGCGTTGGTACTGTTCACCACTGATAGCGAACTAACGCGCGATAAGCTGCAACAGTATGCCCGTAAGCATGGCGTGCCGGAGCTTGCCGTACCGCGTGACATTCGCTATCTGAAACAGATGCCATTATTGGGCAGCGGCAAACCTGACTTTGTCACGTTGAAAAGCTGGGTAGACGAAGCGGAACAACACGATGAGTGAGTCAGTACACACTAACACTTCGCTATGGTCGAAAGGGATGAAAGCGGTTATTGCGGCGCAGTTTCTCTCTGCGTTTGGCGATAACGCGTTGTTGTTTGCCACGCTGGCATTACTGAAAGCGCAGTTCTACCCGGAATGGAGTCAGCCCATTCTGCAAATGGTGTTTGTGGGTGCTTACATTCTTTTTGCGCCATTTGTTGGCCAGATTGCCGATAGCTTTGCTAAAGGCCGGGTAATGATGTTTGCCAACGGCCTTAAATTGCTTGGCGCCGCCAGTATCTGTTTTGGCATCAATCCCTTTCTCGGTTATACGCTGGTGGGCGTTGGTGCGGCGGCTTATTCACCGGCGAAATACGGTATTCTCGGCGAATTAACCACCGGCAGTAAGTTAGTGAAAGCTAACGGTTTAATGGAGGCGTCTACTATTGCGGCGATTTTGCTCGGTTCTGTCGCCGGTGGTGTGCTGGCTGACTGGCATGTTCTGGTCGCTCTGGCGGCATGTGCGCTGGCTTATGGTGGAGCGGTCGTTGCCAATATCTATATTCCAAAACTGGCGGCGGCGCGTCCGGGTCAGTCGTGGAATCTCATTAACATGACTCGTAGTTTTCTGTATGCCAGCGCCTCGCTGTGGCGCAACGGTGAAACGCGTTTTTCGCTGGTAGGCACCAGTTTGTTCTGGGGGGCGGGCGTTACGTTGCGTTTCCTGCTGGTGCTGTGGGTGCCGGTGGCGCTGGGCATAACCGATAACGCCACGCCGACTTATCTCAATGCGATGGTCGCGATAGGTATTGTGGTCGGTGCAGGCGCGGCGGCAAAACTGGTTACGCTGGAAACCGTTTCGCGCTGTATGCCTGCCGGGATTTTAATTGGCGTGGTGGTACTGTTTTTCTCTCTGCAACATGAACTGCTGCCAGCCTATGCCTTGCTGATGCTGATTGGTGTTTTGGGCGGCTTTTTTGTTGTTCCGCTCAATGCATTATTACAAGAGCGGGGAAAAAAAAGCGTCGGGGCGGGGAATGCGATTGCAGTACAAAATCTTGGCGAAAACAGCGCCATGCTGCTGATGCTGGGGATTTATTCGCTGGCGGTATTGGCGGGTATTCCGGTTGTACCAATCGGTATTGGTTTCGGTGCGCTGTTTGCGCTGGCAATAACGGCGCTGTGGATCTGGCAACGCCGTCATTAATATTTAACGCCGGTTTTAACCGGCGTTAATCTTTAAGGTGCCGGATAAGTATAAACCTGGTGTACAGCTTCAATTTCTGCCAATACTTCCTCGCTTAATTCCAGGTGTAAACTTTCGATGTTAGTTTTCAACTGTTCCATCGTCGTCGCACCCAGCAGGGTACTGGCAACAAATGGTTGACGGCGTACAAAAGCGAGCGCCATCTGAGCCGGATCCAGGCCATGACGTCTGGCGATATCAACATACGCCGCAACGGCTTTTTGCGTTTGTTCACCGCTGTAGCGGGTGAAGCGGCTAAAGAGCGTATTACGTGCGCCAGCGGGTTTTGCACCGTTGAGATATTTTCCGGTCAGCGTACCAAAACCAAGGCATGAATAAGCCAGCAGCTCGACGCCTTCATACTGGCTGACTTCCGCCAGCCCTACTTCGAAGCTGCGGTTTAACAGGCTATAGGGATTTTGAATCGTGACGATGCGCGGTAGATCGTGTTTATCCGCCAGATGCAGGTAACGCATGACGCCAAATGCGGTTTCATTCGATACGCCGATATAGCGAATTTTCCCCGCCCGTTGGTACTCTGCTAATGCATCCAGCGTGTCGAGCAGAGAAACCGCAGGGGCAGAATCTGTCCAGCTATAGCCAAGTTTGCCAAAGCAGTTGGTTGAGCGCTGCGGCCAGTGCACCTGATAAAGATCGAGGTAATCAGTCTGTAGGCGCTTGAGGCTGTCATGCAGAGCTTCGCGGATATTCTTCCGGTCCAGAGCCTGATCCGGGCGAACACCCTTGTCATTATTGCGCGACGGTCCGCTCACTTTGGAGGCGATAATTAACTTTTCGCGACTGCCATGTTTTGCTAACCAGTTACCAACGTAGGTTTCGGCTAACCCCTGAGTTTCGGGGCGTGGCGGGACAGGGTACATCTCGGCGACGTCAATAAGGTTAATGCCCTGAGCAACGGCATAGTTGAGTTGTGCGTGGGCGTCGGCTTCGCTGTTCTGTTCACCAAACGTCATCGTGCCAAGCCCCAGCGTGCTGACTTCCAGCGAACTGTGGGGTATACGGTGATATTGCATAGCCGTTTCCTTTTTATAATCACGACATAAGGAATATAAAAATGGCAGAGGGAAGGGAAAAGGGAAAGCGAAAAATCTTAAGGCCAGCCAGATGCTGACCTTATTTGTTAACGTTCAATAATTTGCGAAATATCATCACGATTAATTTGCATAGCGTTACCTTGCTGATCGTGATAGCTCACCAGTCCGGTGTCATCATCAATTTCAGGCTTTCCATCGGTCAGGATCATTCGGCCATCTTTGGTTGCCATAACATAATCACTGGAACACCCGGAAACGGCAAATGCCAGTCCGACTGCGGAAATCACAACTGCCCATTTTTTCATCCGGTTATCCTCATTAATCCCATCAATGATAATAGTCTGTTTATAATCCAACGCTATATATCTTGAAAGCAGGAAAATCTTAAACTGTGGGGATGAGGGGCAGGCGTTCGCTCTCCTGCAGGAGAGCGAACGGAATATCAGAGCGGATTCTTTTTATTGCGAATCAGGTTGAGACTTTCCACCGCAATCGAGAAGAACATAGCGAAATAGATGTAACCTTTTGGAACGTGGATATCGAAACTTTCCAGAATCAAGGTGAAGCCCACCAGAATCAGGAAAGAAAGCGCCAGCATTTTTACCGAAGGGTGGCGCTCGACAAAATCACCAATCGAACGTGCGGCGAACATCATTACACCCACAGCAATCACTACCGCCGCCATCATAATGAACAGATGATCTGATAGACCTACGGCAGTAATCACTGAGTCGAGGCTGAAAATAATATCCAGCAGCATAATCTGCACGATAGCGCCGAGGAACGAGGTGACGCGTGTTTTCATCCCTTCTTCTTCGCCTTCGATGGACTCGTGGATCTCCTTACTGGCTTTCCAGATAAGAAACAGGCCGCCCATCAGCAGAATTAAATCACGGGCGGAAATTTCCTGACTGAATATAGTAAAAAGCGGATTGGTTAATCGCGTTACCCAGGCGATCGACGCCAGCAGCGCCAGACGCATGACCATGGCTCCCGCCAGCCCAAGACGTCGTGCGTGACCGCGTTGCGCGGTGGGTAACTTTGAAACCACCAGAGAAAGGAAAATAATATTGTCGATCCCAAGTACGATCTCCAGCAGCGTCAGCGTACCGAGCGCAAGCCAGGCGTTAGGATCGGTTATCCATGCAAATAACATCTAAAAAGCCCTGCCAAAAAAATGAAGCGGTAATTATATGCCCGGAATGCAGTAGGTCAAAGCGATGGCTGTTGGATCAGAAAATGACGCGCCAGCAGCGCGCCGGTGAAATTCTTCTTCAGATAAAAGCCGCGCGGCAGTGTCAGAATCGGTTCGCCTCGGGAACCAATGGCTTCGGTCAGGGCTTTCGCGTTCGCTGCTTTTGGTCGTATCTGTAAATATTCCCCGTGGCGAGCGGTAATCCGTTCAACCTGACCGAGGACAATCATATCCATCAATTCTTCCCAGTCTTCACGTAGCTGTCGGTCTTCTTCTTCATTTGGGCTCCACAGCAATGGCGCTCCCACGCGACGTTGTGCCAGCGGGATACTGCGTTCGCCTTCGACCGGTATCCACAGTACCCGTTTTAGTTTGTGGCGCACGTGGCTGGTTTCCCAGGTGACGCCGCTATTGCCGGTTAACGGTGCAACGCATACGAAGGTGGTTTCCAGTGGGCGACCAAGGCTATCCACAGGAATAGTTTTAAGTTCTACGCCCAGAGCTGCAAAATCTTGTTCAGGTTTACTCCCTGCGCTGGCCCCGAGCCAGATTTCCAGCAGTACGCCGATCCAGCCCTTATCACGCTTTAAATTCTCCGGCGTAACCAGCCCTGCAAGCGCCGCTAGTTCCCCCAATGTATAACCAGAAAGTTGCTGTGCTTGCGCTAATAACTGCGCTTCAGTTTCGGGGGGAGAGAGCAACGGGCGTGGTTGGGACATGATGTGATACCTTGGTTGAAAAACAAACAGCTATTCTATACCGGATATTCGCAGTGTAACTTTTTCCACATGTGTTGTTCAATTCTATGATTTATATTGCTTTTTAGGGAGTAGAGAATCCAGTTGCGCAACACATCAATAGGTTTTCCAAATCTGGTCACTGAAAATAAACAGGATCTTACACCATGTTATCCACAGAAAGCTGGGATAACTGTGAAAAACCTCCACTACTGTTTCCATTTACAGCCTTGACGTGCGACGAAACTCCAGTTTTTAGTGGTTCGGTGCTTAACTTAGTGGCACATTCTGTGGATAAATACGGCATTGGTTGATCTTTCGCCAACCCGTAAAAGAGCGGTGTGACTTGGGTCACATATTCGTCTGTTTTATTACTAAAATTGCGCATAATGAATTGATATATAATGAATATTTTGAAGTGTCTTTATCGGGGTTATTCAGAATGCTCTGGGTTTTCCCGCGGTAATTCCGTAGTTCTTCACAACTCTATCCACAGAAAAGGTGAATAAAAACGGCTATCCCCCCCTACCTCTGTTTATAACTCAGCGCTTAGCTGTGAGTTATTCAATTGTTATTAGTGTGTAATGCCCTGCAGAGAGTGGTTTACCGCCTTCCAGGAGTATGAAACAATCATTCGTATATAAAGCTTTATTTTGAGGTAGTCCGGTGATTGATGACGATGGCTACCGCCCAAACGTAGGTATTGTGATTTGTAATCGTCAGGGGCAGGTCATGTGGGCCCGGCGATTTGGTCAGCACTCCTGGCAATTTCCACAAGGCGGGATTAACCCAGGAGAATCCGCAGAACAGGCGATGTACCGTGAATTGTTTGAAGAAGTAGGATTAAGCCGTAAAGACGTTCGAATCCTTGCTTCAACGCGTAACTGGTTGCGCTACAAATTACCGAAACGTTTGGTGCGTTGGGACACGAAGCCGGTTTGTATCGGCCAAAAACAAAAGTGGTTTCTCTTGCAGCTAGTGAGCGGCGATGCGGAAATCAATATGCAAACCAGCAGTACACCTGAGTTTGACGGCTGGCGGTGGGTAAGTTACTGGTATCCGGTCAGACAGGTGGTGTCATTTAAACGTGATGTTTACCGTAGGGTAATGAAAGAGTTCGCGAGTGTTGTGATGGCGCTGCAGGAAAATACGCCTAAACCGCAAAACGCATCTGCTTATCGACGTAAAAGAGGTTAAGTCACGCCAATTATGCTCACTCGCCTGCGCGAAATAGTCGAAAAGGTAGCCAGCGCACCACGCCTGAATGAGGCGTTAAATATTCTGGTTACCGACATCTGTCTTGCGATGGATACTGAGGTCTGTTCGGTCTACCTGGCCGATCACGACCGACGTTGTTACTACCTGATGGCGACCCGGGGATTAAAAAAACCACGTGGTCGCACTGTAACGCTTGCGTTTGATGAAGGGATCGTCGGCCTGGTTGGCAGGCTGGCGGAACCAATAAACCTTGCGGATGCGCAAAAACACCCCAGTTTCAAATATATTCCCTCCGTAAAAGAAGAACGTTTTCGCGCATTTTTAGGTGTCCCGATTATTCAGCGCCGCCAGTTGCTTGGCGTGCTGGTGGTGCAGCAACGTGAGCTGCGCCAGTACGACGAAAGCGAAGAATCCTTTCTGGTTACGCTCGCCACCCAAATGGCCGCTATTCTTTCCCAGTCGCAGCTAGCTGCGTTATTCGGACAATATCGCCAGACGAGAATTCGTGCATTACCCGCATCTCCCGGCATTGCTATTGCTGAGGGGTGGCAGGACGCGACGTTGCCGCTCATGGAACAGGTATATCAGGCGTCTACGCTGGACCCCGCGCTGGAACGCGAACGGTTGACCGGTGCTCTGGAAGAGGCGGCTAACGAATTTCGTCGCTATAGCAAACGCTTTGCTGCCGGAGCGCAGAAAGAGACTGCGGCGATTTTCGATCTCTACTCGCACTTGCTTTCCGATACGCGTCTGCGTCGTGAACTGTTTGCCGAAGTTGATAAAGGCTCGATCGCCGAATGGGCGGTGAAAACAGTAATTGAAAAATTTGCCGAACAATTCGCTGCATTAAGCGATAACTACCTCAAAGAGCGGGCCGGCGATTTACGTGCGCTGGGCCAGCGTTTACTGTTTCACCTTGATGATACCAACCAGGGAGCAAACGCCTGGCCGGAACGTTTCATCCTGGTCGCCGAAGAACTATCAGCGACAACTCTTGCGGAGCTGCCGCAGGATCGCTTAGTTGGCGTTGTCGTTCGCGATGGTGCTGCTAACTCTCATGCTGCAATTATGGTACGCGCACTGGGGATTCCCACTGTGATGGGTGCGGACATTCAACCTTCGGTGTTGCACTGCCGGACGTTGATCGTTGACGGCTATCGTGGGGAGTTGCTGGTCGACCCGGAGCCGGTGCTGCTGCAAGAGTATCAGAGGCTGATTAGCGAGGAGGTTGAGCTTAGCCGTCTGGCGGAAGATGACGTCAATTTACCCGCGCAGTTAAAAAGCGGCGAGCGCATCAAAATTATGCTCAATGCGGGGTTAAGCCCGGAACATGAAGAAAAACTGGGCAGTCGTATTGATGGTATCGGCCTTTATCGCACCGAAATCCCCTTTATGCTGCAAAGCGGCTTCCCGTCGGAAGAAGAGCAAGTGGCGCAGTATCAGGGAATGTTGCAAATGTTCAATGATAAGCCCGTAACCCTGCGTACGCTGGATGTCGGTGCTGATAAGCAACTGCCTTATATGCCGATCAGCGAGGAAAACCCTTGTCTTGGCTGGCGTGGAATTCGCATTACACTCGATCAGCCGGAGATCTTCTTAATCCAGGTGCGAGCGATGCTGCGTGCTAATGCTGCCACGGGCAATCTGAGTATTTTATTGCCGATGGTGACCAGTCTGGACGAGGTTGACGAAGCGCGACGCCTGATTGAACGTGCCGGGCGTGAAGTCGAAGAGATGATCGGTTATGCCATTCCTAAACCACGCATTGGGATCATGCTTGAAGTCCCGTCAATGGTATTTATGCTGCCGCAACTGGCGAAACGGGTAGATTTTATCTCAGTTGGCACCAACGATCTGACGCAGTATATTCTGGCCGTCGATCGCAATAACACACGTGTAGCGAACATTTATGACAGCCTGCATCCTGCGATGTTGCGGGCACTGGCGATGATCGCCAGAGAGGCTGAAACGCAGGGCGTTGATCTTCGTTTGTGTGGTGAGATGGCGGGCGATCCAATGTGTGTGGCAATCCTCATCGGACTGGGCTACCGCCATTTGTCCATGAACGGGCGATCTGTCGCACGCGTGAAATACTTGTTGCGACGCATTGATTTTACTGAGGCGGAAAATCTTGCCCAGCGTAGTCTGGAAGCGCAATTGGCAGCCGAAGTTCGCCACCAGGTTGCGGCATTTATGGAGCGTCGTGGTATGGGCGGGTTAATTCGTGGAGGGCTTTAGCGCGGCTCGTATACATATCTTTTAACGGTATCCGGCAACCAGCTTGGTCCCCTTGTGCTATTATTCGCACCTTTGGAGCGCCAGAAACCTGCGGCGCGCATTTCAATCGCTGTTCTCTTTCAGCGAAATAACAAGAACTTGTGGTGACAGATGACCAGTAGCTATCTGCATTTTCCGGAATTCGATCCGGTCATTTTCTCAATAGGCCCCGTAGCGCTTCACTGGTACGGCCTGATGTATCTGGTGGGTTTCATTTTTGCGATGTGGCTGGCAACGCGTCGGGCGAATCGTCCAGGCAGCGGCTGGACCAAAAATGAAGTTGAAAACTTACTTTATGCGGGCTTCCTCGGCGTTTTCCTTGGTGGACGTATTGGTTATGTTCTGTTCTACAACTTCCCACAGTTTATGGACGATCCGTTGTATCTGTTCCGTGTCTGGGACGGTGGAATGTCTTTCCATGGCGGCCTGATTGGCGTGATTGTGGTGATGATTATCTTTGCTCGCCGCACCAAACGCTCTTTCTTCCAGGTGTCTGATTTTATCGCGCCGCTTATTCCGTTTGGCCTTGGCGCCGGGCGTCTGGGTAACTTTATTAACGGTGAGTTGTGGGGCCGCGTCGATCCTAACTTCCCGTTCGCGATGTTGTTTCCTGGTTCCCGTACCGAAGATATTCTTTTGCTGCAAACTCATCCGCAATGGCAATCTATTTTCGATACTTACGGCGTGCTTCCGCGCCATCCCTCGCAACTGTATGAACTGCTGCTTGAAGGTGTGGTGCTGTTTATCATCCTTAACCTGTACATTCGCAAACCGCGTCCAATGGGAGCGGTTTCTGGCTTGTTCCTGATTGGCTATGGCGCGTTTCGTATCATCGTTGAGTTCTTCCGCCAGCCTGACGCGCAGTTTACCGGCGCCTGGGTACAGTACATCAGCATGGGACAAATTCTTTCTATCCCGATGATTGTCGCGGGTGTGATCATGATGGTCTGGGCATATCGTCGCAGTCCACAGCAACACGTTTCCTGAGGAACCATGAAACAGTATTTAGAACTGATGCAAAAAGTGCTCGACGAAGGCACACAGAAAAACGACCGTACCGGAACCGGAACGCTTTCCATCTTTGGCCATCAGATGCGTTTTAACCTGCAGGATGGATTTCCGCTGGTGACAACCAAACGTTGCCATCTGCGTTCCATCATCCACGAATTGCTGTGGTTCTTGCAGGGCGACACCAATATTGCTTATCTGCATGAAAACAATGTCACTATCTGGGACGAATGGGCCGATGAAAATGGCGATCTTGGCCCGGTGTATGGCAAACAGTGGCGTGCCTGGCCTACGCCGGATGGTCGTCATATTGACCAGATCACTACGGTACTGAACCAGTTAAAAAATGATCCAGATTCCCGTCGTATTATTGTTTCGGCATGGAACGTGGGCGAACTGGATAAAATGGCGCTGGCCCCGTGCCATGCCTTCTTCCAGTTCTATGTGGCAGATGGCAAACTCTCTTGTCAGCTTTATCAACGTTCCTGCGATGTCTTCCTCGGTCTGCCATTTAACATCGCCAGCTACGCGTTACTGGTACATATGATGGCGCAGCAGTGCGATCTGGAAGTGGGCGATTTTGTCTGGACCGGTGGCGACACGCACCTGTACAGCAACCATATGGATCAAACCCATCTGCAATTAAGCCGCGAACCGCGTCCGTTGCCGAAGTTGATTATCAAACGTAAACCTGAATCCATCTTCGATTACCGTTTCGAAGACTTCGAGATTGAAGGTTACGATCCGCACCCGGGCATTAAAGCTCCGGTTGCTATCTGATTTACGAAACATCCTGCCAGAACCGACGCCAGTGTGTGTCGGTTTTTTTTGTCCTCCGTCAAATTCTTCGAGACGCCTTCCCAAAATTTTGCAACGCCCTGCAACAGCGTAAATAGTCCTGAAGATGCGCCGAAGAAACAGAAACCGGGCCTCGCCTTTTTTTCGGTTCGCCGCATACTGCCGACATGAAAAAACAACGTGGTTATACGCTGATTGAAACGCTGGTTGCGATGCTGATTCTGGTCATGCTAAGCGCAAGCGGGCTTTATGGCTGGCAATACTGGCAGCAGTCGCAACGGTTATGGCAAACCGCCAGCCAGGCGCGGGATTATTTGCTCTATTTGCGTGAGGATGCCAACTGGCGTAATCGCGACCACACTATCAGCGTTATCAGGGAGGGAATGTCATGGTGTCTTGTCAGTGCCGCTGCAGGGGCGAATACCTGCTATACCCGTTCTCCATTGGTCTTTTCGCCGCGCTGGCCCGAAGTCGAAATGAGCAATATAACGCCTTCACTAACCTTCTTTGGCTTGCGCAATACGGCCTGGGCCGGGCATATTCGTCTCAAAAATTCATCAGGCGAATGGTGGCTGGTGGTGTCCGCATGGGGAAGGATTCGACTATGCCAACGCGGAGAAACAGAAGAATGCCTGTAAAAGAGAACGGATTTTCACTGTTGGAAGTTCTGATTGCGATGGTGATTAGCAGCATATTACTGCTGGGAGCAGCGCGCTTTTTGCCTGCATTACAGCGTGAAAGTTTGACGAACACCCGAAAATTGGCGCTGGAAGATGAAATCTGGCAACGGGTATACACCGTCGCGAAGCATCTGCAACGAGCAGGGTATTGCCGGGGAACCTGTTTGGGAGAAGGGCTGGTTATTGCCGGGCAAGGAGATTGTATCATTGTGCAGTGGGATGCAAACAGTAACGGTATTTGGGAGCGTGAGCCGGTAAAAGAGTCCGACCAGATCGCATTTCGTCTGAAAGACAACGTGCTGGAAACCTTGCGCGGCACGACATCTTGTGAAGGTAAGGGATGGGATAAAGTTACTAACCCGGATGCTGTCATCATCAACGCTTTTCAGGTCGTGCGTCAGGAGAACAGTGGTTTCCCACCTGTGCTGACCGTCAATATGCGCGGCGCCAGCAAGACCAATCCGCAAATCGTGGTGGATGCCAGCTACAGCATAACGGGGTTCAACCTGTGAACCGCGAACGCGGTGTTTCATCATTGGCACTGGTTCTGATGTTGCTGATATTAGGTAGTTTGCTGCTACAAGGAATGAGCCAGCAAGATCGCAGTTTTGCCTCTCGTGTGACGATGGAAAGCCAGTCATTGCGTCGTCAGGCAATTGTGCAGTCGGCGTTGGAGTGGGGGAAAATACACGTCTGGCAAGCAGCACAACCAACGGTTCAGTGTTTGCAGTATGCCGCAATCAATGCTCAGGTTTGCTTGCGTTTACTGGTGGATAATGAAATTTTGCTGATGGCCAGTTATGACGGTGTTTCATTGTGGCGAACGGGGAATGTCATTAATGGACAAACTGTTTTTTCGCCGCATGGCTGGAGTGATTTTTGTCCGCTGAAAGAGGGGGCGTTATGTCAGCTTCCCTGAAGCATCAGCACGGTTTTAGTTTGCCAGAAGTCATTTTGGCGATGGTACTCATGGTGGTGATTGTCACGGCGTTATCTGGCTACCAGCGCACATTAAGCACCAGCATTGCCAGCAGAAATCAGTACCAACAACTCTGGCGATATGCCTGGCAGCAGACTCAACTGCGTGCGATTTCGCCACCTGCAAACTGGCAAGTCAACCGAATGCAGACATCGCAGGCGGGATGTGTCAGCATCAGCGTTACGCTGTTTTCACCAGGGGGCAGAGAAGGCGAAATGACCCGTCTGCATTGCCCAAATCGTTAGTAGTCAGGAGCCGCTATGTTAAGGGTCTACCATTCCAATCGTCTGGATGTGCTGGAAGCGTTGATGGAGTTTATCGTCGAACGTGAACGGCTGGGCGATCCCTTCGAACCTGAAATGATTCTGGTGCAAAGTACCGGTATGGCACAGTGGCTACAGATGACTCTGGCGCAAAAGTTCGGTATTGCGGCGAACATTGATTTTCCGCTGCCTGCAAGCTTTATCTGGGATATGTTCGTTCGTGTTTTACCGGATATCCCGAAAGAGAGCGCCTTTAATAAGCAGAGCATGAGCTGGAAATTGATGTCTCTGCTACCGCAACTGCTGGAGCATGAAGATTTTACACTGTTGCGTCATTACCTGACTGACGATAATGACAAGCGGAAATTATTTCAGCTTTCTTCCAAAGCTGCAGACCTGTTTGACCAGTATCTGATTTATCGCCCGGACTGGCTAACTCAATGGGAAGCTGGGCGTTTGGTCGAAGGGCTTGGGGAAGCGCAGGCCTGGCAAGCGCCGTTGTGGAAGGCGCTGGTGGAATATACTAATGAACTGGGGCAACCGCACTGGCACCGCGCCAATCTCTACCAGCGCTTTATCGAAACGCTGGAGTCTGCAACCACTTGTCCGTCAGGGCTACCTTCACGCGTCTTTATATGCGGCATTTCTGCACTACCGCCGGTTTATCTCCAGGCGCTACAGGCGCTGGGTAAACATATTGAAATCTACCTTCTGTTTACCAACCCTTGTCGTTATTACTGGGGCGATATTAAAGATCCTGCTTATCTGGCGAAATTACTGACCCGCCAGCGCCGACACAGTTTTGAAGATCGTGAATTGCCGTTATTCCGCGATAGCGAAAATGCCGGGCAGTTATTTAATAGCGATGGTGAACAGGATATTGGCAACCCGCTGCTGGCCTCATGGGGTAAGCTGGGACGCGACTATATCTATCTACTTTCCGATCTGGAAAGCAGCCAGGAACTGGACGCCTTTGTCGATGTGACGCCAGACAATCTACTGCATAACATCCAGTCCGACATTCTGGAACTGGAAAACCGTGCCGTTGCTGGCGTGAATCTGGAAGAGTTTTCCCGCAGCGATAACAAACGTTTACTGGATCCACAAGATAACAGCATTACCTTCCATGTCTGCCACAGCCCGCAGCGCGAAGTTGAAGTGTTACATGATCGTCTGCTGGCGATGCTGGAAGAAGATCCGACACTCACTCCGCGTGACATCATTGTGATGGTGGCTGATATCGACAGCTACAGCCCGTTTATTCAGGCGGTGTTTGGCAGTGCACCGGCAGAGCGTTATTTACCTTATGCTATTTCTGACCGTCGGGCACGGCAGTCGCATCCGGTACTGGAAGCGTTTATCAGTTTATTATCGTTACCCGATAGTCGCTTTGTCTCAGAGGATGTGCTGGCGCTGCTGGACGTTCCGGTACTGGCCGCACGATTTGATATTAACGAAGAAGGACTGCGTTATTTGCGCCAGTGGGTTAATGAATCCGGTATTCGCTGGGGTATTGACGATGACAACGTTCGGGAGCTGGAGTTGCCTGCTACCGGGCAACACACCTGGCGATTTGGCCTGACGCGCATGTTGTTGGGCTACGCGATGGAGAGCGCCCAGGGCGAGTGGCAATCAGTTCTCCCTTATGATGAATCGAGCGGCCTGATTGCGGAGCTGGTGGGGCATCTGGCTTCACTGCTGATGCAGCTCAGCATCTGGCGTCGCGGTCTGGCACAGGAGCGTCCGCTGGAAGAGTGGTTGCCGGTTTGTCGCGACATGCTCAATGCCTTCTTCCTGCCGGATGCGGAAACTGAAGCGGCGATGACGCTTATAGAACAACAATGGCAAGCGATCATCGCTGAAGGTCTGGGAGCGCAGTATGGTGACGCGGTGCCGTTATCTCTGCTTCGCGATGAGCTGGCGCAACGCCTGGATCAGGAACGTATCAGTCAACGTTTCCTTGCTGGTCCGGTCAACATTTGTACGCTAATGCCAATGCGATCAATTCCGTTCAAAGTGGTCTGTCTGCTGGGAATGAACGACGGCGTTTATCCTCGTCAACTGGCGCCGCTGGGCTTTGATCTCATGAGTCAGAAGCCGAAGCGTGGCGATCGTAGTCGTCGCGATGACGACCGCTATCTGTTTCTGGAAGCGTTAATTTCTGCGCAGCAAAAACTTTATATCAGCTATATCGGGCGTTCCATTCAGGATAACAGTGAACGTTTCCCGTCGGTGCTGGTGCAGGAACTAATTGATTATATTGGGCAAAGTCACTATCTACCGGGCGATGAAGAGCTTAACTGTGATGAAAGCGAGGCTCGGGTAAAAGAGCATCTTACTTGCCTCCATACCCGGATGCCGTTTGATCCGCAAAACTACCAGCCTGGCGAACGACAAAGCTATGCACGTGAATGGCTACCGGCTGCCAGTCAGGCAGGCAAGGCGCATTCTGAATTTGTCCAGCCGCTGCCGTTTACTTTGCCAGAAACCGTACCGCTGGAGACGTTACAACGATTCTGGGCGCATCCAGTGCGGGCATTTTTCCAGATGCGTTTGCAGGTGAACTTCCGCACTGAAGAGAGCGAAATCCCTGACACCGAGCCATTTATTCTGGAAGGGCTTAGCCGTTATCAAATCAACCAGCAGCTATTAAATGCGCTGGTCGAGCAGGACGATGCAGAGCGCTTGTTCCGCCGCTTCCGGGCAGCAGGGGATTTGCCATATGGCGCATTTGGGGAAATTTTCTGGGAAACGCAATGCCAGGAGATGCAGCAGCTTGCTGACAGAGTCATTGCCTGTCGACAGCCGGGACAAAGTATGGAAATTGATCTCGACTGCTACGGCGTGCAGATAACAGGTTGGTTGCCGCAGGTTCAAGCGGATGGCCTGTTGCGCTGGCGTCCCTCTTTATTAAGTGTGGCGCAGGGAATGCAACTTTGGCTGGAACACCTTGTCTATTGTGCCAGCGGTGGCAAAGGTGAGAGTCGCCTTTTCCTGCGCAAAGACGGGGAGTGGCGCTTTCCGCCGCTGGAAGCAGAACAGGCCTTACATTACCTCTCGCAACTGGTTGAGGGATATCGTGAAGGAATGTCTGCGCCGTTGTTGGTATTACCCGAAAGCGGCGGCGCATGGCTAAAAAACTGTTATGACGCCGAAAGTGATGCGGTGTTGGATGACGACTCCACGTTACAAAAAGCCCGTTCAAAATTCCTTCAGGTTTATGAAGGCAACATGATGGTGCGTGGCGAAGGCGATGACATCTGGTATCAGAGGCTCTGGCGGCAATTAACGCCGGAGACAATGGACGCCATAGTAGAACAATCGCAGCGTTACCTGCTACCGCTGTTTCGTTTTAATCTGTCATAAGTGCTGTATAAAAATTGCGCAGATTACTCGCTTACTTTATGATGCGCACCAGTCACGGACTGATGGTTAAATAGATATAGGCTGATTCGTTCAGCACAAGATTATATTCAATCGGAAATTTACATTAACGAATTGTATCTGGTTGAAAAATAAAGTTGATAATGAGGTCCGTGAATGCCCAGCAGCATCTGGTTCAAAGCATTACTGTTATTTGTTGCCCTTTGGGCACCCTTAAGTCAGGCGGAAACGGGATGGCAGCCGATTCAGGAAACCATCCGTAAAAGTGATAAAGACAACCGTCAGTATCAGGCCGTGCGTCTGGATAATGGTATGGTGGTATTGCTGGTTTCCGATCCGCAGGCAGTAAAATCTCTTTCGGCATTGGTCGTGCCTGTTGGGTCGCTGGAGGATCCAGAGGCTTATCAGGGGCTGGCGCATTATCTTGAGCATATGAGTTTGATGGGATCGAAAAAGTACCCGCAAGCTGACAGCCTGGCCGAATACCTCAAAATGCACGGCGGCAGCCACAATGCCAGCACGACGCCGTATCGCACCGCTTTCTATCTGGAAGTCGAAAATGATGCACTGCCTGGCGCAGTAGATCGTCTGGCAGATGCCATTGCAGAACCCTTGCTCGACAAGAAATATGCTGAACGCGAGCGTAATGCGGTAAACGCTGAATTAACGATGGCGCGCACGCGTGACGGGATGCGTATGGCGCAGGTCAGCGCAGAAACCATTAACCCGGCGCACCCGGGGGCAAAATTTTCTGGTGGTAACCTGGAAACTTTAAGCGATAAACCGGGTAATCCGGTGCAACAGGCGCTGAAAAATTTTCATGAGAAATACTACTCAGCCAATCTGATGAAGGCTGTTATTTACAGCAACAAACCGTTGCCGGAACTGGCGAAAATGGCGGCGGAAACTTTTGGTCGCGTCCCTAATAAAGACAGCAAAAAACCAGAAATTACCGTACCAGTAGTGACTGATGCGCAAAAGGGAATCATCATCCATTATGTTCCTGCGCTGCCGCGTAAAGTGCTGCGCGTTGAGTTTCGCATCGATAACAATTCAGCGAAGTTTCGCAGCAAAACCGATGAGTTGATTACCTATCTGATTGGTAACCGCAGTCCCGGAACGCTGTCTGACTGGCTGCAAAAGCAGGGATTAGTTGAGGGAATTAGCGCCAGCTCCGATCCTATCGTTAATGGTAACAGCGGCGTGTTAGCGATTTCCGCCTCTTTGACTGACAAAGGCCTGGCGAATCGCGATCAGGTTGTAGCGGCTATTTTTAGTTATCTCAATTTGTTACGTGAAAAAGGCATTGATAAACAGTATTTCGATGAACTGGCGAATGTACTGGACATTGATTTCCGCTATCCGTCGATTACCCGCGATATGGATTATGTCGAATGGCTGGCGGACACCATGATTCGCGTGCCGGTTGAGCATACGCTGGATGCGGTTAATATTGCCGATCGGTACGATGCTAAAGCAGTGAAAGAACGTCTGGCGATGATGACGCCGCAGAACGCACGTATCTGGTATATCAGCCCGAAAGAGCCACACAATAAAACGGCTTATTTTGTCGATGCGCCGTATCAGGTCGATAAAATCAGCGAGCAAACTTTTGCTGACTGGCAGAAAAAAGCCGCCAGCATTGCACTCTCTTTACCGGAACTTAACCCCTATATACCGGACGATTTCTCGCTGATTAAGCCAGAAAAGAAATATGACCATCCAGAGCTGATTATCGATGAGTCGAATTTGCGCGTGGTATATGCGCCAAGTCGCTATTTTTCCAGCGAGCCAAAAGCGGATGTCAGTCTGATTTTACGTAATCCGAAAGCGATGGACAGCGCCCGTAATCAGGTGATGTTTGCACTTAATGATTATCTCGCCGGGCTGGCGCTCGACCAGTTAAGCAATCAGGCGTCGGTGGGAGGCATAAGTTTTTCCACCAATGCTAACAATGGCTTAATGGTCAATGCTAATGGTTACACCCAGCGCCTGCCGCAGCTTTTCCAGGCGTTGCTGGAGGGCTACTTTAGCTATACCGCTACACAAGAGCAGCTTGAGCAGGCGAAATCCTGGTATAACCAGATGATGGATTCTGCAGAAAAGGGTAAAGCGTTCGAGCAGGCCATTATGCCTGCGCAAATGCTCTCGCAGGTACCGTACTTCTCGCGCGATGAACGGCGTAAAATTTTGCCTTCCATTACTCTGAAAGAGGTGCTGGCCTATCGCGACGCCTTAAAAACGGGGGCAAAGCCCGAGTTTATGGTTATTGGCAATATGACCGAAACTCAGGCAATGACCCTGGCGCGTGATGTACAAAAACAGTTGGGCGCTGATGGTACTGAGTGGTGTCGTAACAAAGATGTGCTGGTCGATAAAAAGCAATCGGTCATCTTTGAGAAAGCCGGTAACAGTACCGACTCCGCGCTGGCGGCGGTTTTCGTGCCAACGGGTTATGATGAATACACCAGCTCAGCCTACAGTTCTCTGTTGGGGCAGATAATACAACCGTGGTTTTACAACCAGTTGCGTACCGAAGAGCAATTAGGTTATGCCGTATTCGCTTTCCCGATGAGCGTGGGGCGTCAATGGGGGATGGCCTTCCTGCTGCAAAGCAACAATAAGCAACCTTCATACCTGTGGGAGCGTTACAAGGCCTTTTTCCCGACAGCAGAGGCAAAACTGCGGGCGATGAAGCCAGAAGAATTTGCGCAAATTCAGCAGGCGGTTATCACTCAGATGTTGCAGGCGCCCCAAACGTTAGGCGAAGAAGCCTCGAAATTAAGTAAAGATTTCGATCGCGGCAATATGCACTTCGATTCGCGTGATAAAATCGTGGCCCAGATAAAACTGCTGACGCCGCAAAAGCTTGCTGATTTCTTCCATCAGGCGGTGGTCGAGCCGCAAGGCATGGCTATTCTGTCGCAGATTTCCGGCAGCCAGAACGGGAAAGCCGAATATGTGCATCCTGAAGGCTGGAAAGTGTGGGAGAACGTCAGCGCGTTGCAGCAAACAATGCCCCTGATGAGTGAAAAGAATGAGTGATGTCGCCGAGACACTAGATCCTTTGCGCTTGCCCTTACAGGGCGAGCGCCTGATTGAAGCCTCTGCCGGCACAGGCAAAACCTTTACGATTGCGGCGCTCTATTTGCGCCTGTTACTTGGACTAGGCGGTTCTGCCGCCTTTCCCCGCCCGCTGACCGTTGAAGAACTGCTGGTGGTGACCTTTACCGAGGCTGCCACCGCAGAATTGCGCGGCCGTATCCGTAGCAATATCCACGAGTTGCGCATCGCCTGTCTGCGAGAAACGACCGACAACCCGCTGTACGCGCGCCTTCTGGAAGAGATTGACGACAAAGCGCAGGCCGCACAATGGCTGCTGTTAGCCGAACGGCAGATGGATGAAGCGGCGGTCTTTACCATTCACGGTTTTTGCCAGCGTATGCTCAACCTGAATGCCTTTGAGTCCGGCATGTTGTTTGAGCAGCAACTGATAGAAGATGAATCGCTGTTACGTTACCAGGGCTGCGCGGATTTCTGGCGTCGTCACTGCTATCCGTTGCCGCGTGAAATTGCCCAGGTGGTCTTTGAAACCTGGAAAGGGCCACAGGCCTTGCTGCGAGACATTAACCGTTATCTGCAAGGGGAAGCGCCGGTTATCAAAGCGCCGCCGCCGGACGATGAAACGCTGGCTTCTCGTCACGCGCAAATTGTGGCGCGTATCGATGCTGTAAAACAGCAGTGGCGTGATGCAGTAGGTGAACTGGATGCGCTGATTGAATCTTCCGGTATTGATCGCCGCAAGTTTAACCGTAGCAATCAGGCTAAATGGATAGACAAGATCAGTGCCTGGGCAGAAGAAGAGACAAACAGTTATCAGTTGCCAGAGCCACTGGAAAAATTCTCTCAGCGTTTCTTAGAAGATCGCACGAAAGCGGGGGGCGAGACGCCGCGTCATCCGTTGTTTGAGGCGGTCGATCAATTGCTTGCCGAGCCGCTATCGATCCGTGATTTGGTGATCACTCGTGCGCTGGCGGAGATCCGCGAAACAGTAGCGAGTGAAAAACGTCGGCGTGGTGAACTGGGTTTTGACGACATGTTAAGTCGGCTGGATTCCGCGTTGCGTAGCGAAAGCGGTGAGGCGCTGGCCAGCGCGATCCGTGCTCGTTTCCCGGTGGCGATGATCGACGAATTTCAGGACACCGACCCTCAACAGTACCGGATTTTTCGCCGTATCTGGCACCATCAGCCGGAAACGGCGTTGTTGTTGATTGGTGATCCGAAACAGGCTATTTACGCGTTCCGTGGTGCGGATATTTTCACCTACATGAAGGCGCGTAGTGAAGTTCACGCGCACTATACCTTAGATACTAACTGGCGTTCCGCTCCGGGGATGGTGAATAGCGTTAACAAGCTTTTCAGCCAGACTGATGACGCTTTTATGTTTCGCGAAATACCGTTTATTCCCGTGAAATCTGCCGGGAAAAATCAGGCGCTACATTTTGTTTTTAAAGGCGAAACGCAACCAGCAATGAAAATGTGGTTGATGGAAGGTGAAAACTGCGGTGTTGACGATTATCAAAGCACCATGGCGCAGGTATGTGCCGCGCAAATCCGCGACTGGTTACAGGCCGGGCAGCGCGGAGAAGCGTTGCTGATGAACGGTGACGCCGCGCGTCCGGTACGCGCTTCGGACATCAGTGTGTTGGTGCGCAGCCGTCAGGAGGCCGCCCAGGTGCGCGATGCCTTAACGCTGCTGGACATCCCTTCCGTTTACCTTTCTAACCGCGATAGTGTGTTTGAAACTCTGGAAGCGCAGGAGATGCTTTGGCTGTTGCAGGCGGTGATGACGCCTGAACGAGAGAACACTCTGCGCAGTGCGCTGGCAACGTCAATGATGGGGCTAAACGCGCTGGATATCGAAACGCTAAATAATGACGAACATGCGTGGGATGCGGTCGTCGAAGAGTTCGATGGTTATCGGCAAATCTGGCGCAAACGCGGCGTTATGCCCATGCTGCGGACGCTGATGTCGGCGCGCAACATTGCAGAAAATCTGTTGGCAACAGCAGGCGGCGAGCGGCGTCTTACTGATATCTTGCATATTAGCGAGCTGCTCCAGGAAGCGGGAACACAGCTTGAAAGTGAACATGCGCTGGTACGCTGGTTATCGCAGCATATCCTCGAGCCCGACAGTAACGCCTCCAGCCAGCAAATGCGCCTCGAAAGTGACAAACATCTGGTGCAGATTGTCACGATTCATAAATCAAAAGGACTGGAATATCCTCTGGTCTGGCTACCATTTATCACCAATTTCCGCATTCAGGATCAGGCGTTCTATCACGATCGCCACTCATTTGAGGCTGTTCTGGATCTTAACGAAGCGCCAGAAAGCGTCGATCTGGCTGAAGCCGAGCGTCTGGCGGAAGATTTGCGTTTGCTTTACGTGGCGCTGACGCGTTCGGTTTGGCATTGTAGCCTCGGCGTTGCACCGCTGGTGCGTCGTCGTGGCGATAGAAAAGGGCCAACTGATGTCCACCAAAGCGCGCTCGGGCGCTTGCTGCAAAAAGGGGAACCATTAGATGCGGCAGGCCTTCGCGCCTGTATTGAAGCGTTATGCGATGAGGATATTGCCTGGCAGACGGCACAAATCGGTGATAACCAACCCTGGCGAGTTAATACTGTTTCTACCGCAGAGTTGAATGTGAAGACGCTGCAACGACTACCCGGTGATAACTGGCGTGTTACCAGCTATTCCGGTTTACAGCAGCGCGGTCACGGTATTGCTCAGGAACTGATGCCGCGGCTGGATGTCGATGCTGCAGGCATTGCCAGCGTCGTTGAAGAACCGACGTTAACACCGCATCAGTTCCCGCGTGGTGCGTCACCGGGAACATTTTTGCACAGCTTGTTTGAGAATTTGGATTTTACCCAGCCAGTTGAGCCGAATTGGGTGCGGGAAAAACTGGAACTCGGCGGCTTTGAACCGCAGTGGGAACCGGTGTTGACCGAGTGGATTACCGCTATTCTTCAGGCACCGCTCAATGAAAGCGGCGTTAGCTTAAGTCAGCTTTCCGCCCGTGATAAACAGGTGGAGATGGAGTTTTATCTGCTGATTAGTGAACCGCTTATCGCCAGCCGGCTTGATGCGTTAATTCGCCAGTTTGACCCGCTTTCTGCAGGCTGCCCGCCGCTGGAGTTCATGCAGGTGTGCGGCATGTTGAAAGGTTTTATCGACCTGGTGTTCCGTCATGAAGGGCGTTATTACCTGCTCGACTATAAATCCAACTGGTTGGGTGAAGACAGTTCCGCATATACCCGGCAGGCTATGGCAGCGGCGATGCAGGCACACCGCTATGATTTGCAATATCAGCTTTATACCCTGGCGCTGCACCGTTATCTACGCCATCGCATTGCTGATTACGACTATGAGCGCCATTTTGGCGGCGTTATCTATCTGTTCCTGCGCGGTGTTGATAAAGAACATCCGCAACAAGGAATTTACACGACCCGACCTGATGCCGGGTTGATTGCCCTGATGGATGAGATGTTTGCCGGTATGACCCTGGAGGAGGCGTGATGAAATTGCAAAAGCAATTACTTGAAGCTGTGGAGCACAAACAGCTACGCCCGTTGGATGTGCAGTTTGCTTTGACCGTAGCGGGTGATGAACATCCTGCCGTCACTCTTGCGGCAGCGTTGTTAAGTCATGATGCTGGGGAAGGGCACGTCTGCCTACCGCTTTCACGACTGGAGAATAACGAGGCGTCAAATCCGCTACTGGCAACCTGCGTCAGCGAAATCGGTGAGTTACAAAACTGGAAAGAGTGTTTGCTTGCTTCGCAAGCGGTTAGCCGGGGAGATGAACCGACGCCTATGGTGCTTTGTGGCGATCGTCTTTATCTGAACCGTATGTGGTGTAATGAGCGCACGGTGGCGCGCTTTTTCAACGAAGTAAATCATGCCATTGAGGTGGATGAATCGTTGCTGGCGAAAACGCTTGATAAGCTTTTTCCTGCAAGCGATGAAATTAACTGGCAAAAAGTGGCGGCAGCAGTAGCGCTGACGCGGCGGATCTCGGTGATCTCCGGTGGTCCAGGTACTGGTAAAACCACCACAGTAGCGAGGTTGCTGGCGGCGTTAATTCAGATGGCAGGTGGCGAACGTTGTCGCATTCGCCTGGCTGCGCCGACGGGGAAAGCTGCCGCACGCTTAACAGAATCCCTCGGCAAGGCTTTGCGCCAGTTACCGTTGACCGATGAACAAAAGAAACGCATACCGGAAGACGCCAGCACCTTGCACCGCCTCCTGGGCGCGCAGCCGGGCTGCCAGCGTTTACGCCACCATGCCGGTAATCCACTGCATCTTGATGTGCTGGTGGTGGATGAAGCGTCAATGATCGATCTCCCGATGATGTCGCGACTGATCGATGCCTTGCCCGATCATGCGCGGGTGATCTTTCTTGGCGATCGTGATCAACTCGCTTCGGTTGAGGCTGGGGCGGTGCTGGGTGATATCTGCGCTTATGCCAACGCTGGGTTTACCACAGCGCGCGCGGCTCAGTTAAGCCGCCTGACGGGAAGTCACGTTCCTGCGGGAACAGGTACAGAAGCGGCGTCCTTGCGCGACAGCCTCTGCTTGCTGCAAAAAAGCTACCGTTTCGGCAGTGATTCTGGCATTGGCCAGTTAGCGGCGGCGATTAACCGTGGCGATAAAGCAGCAGTGAAAACGGTTTTTCAGCAGGATTTTACTGATATCGAAAAACGCCTTTTACAGAGCGGCGAAGATTATATTGCGATGCTTGAGGAAGCCCTTGCGGGTTATGGTCACTACCTGGAGCTACTGCAAGCGCGTGCCGAGCCGGATTTAATTATTCAGGCGTTCAATGAGTACCAGCTTTTGTGCGCCCTGCGGGAAGGGCCATTTGGTGTTGCCGGGCTGAATGAGCGAATTGAACAGTTTATGCAACAGAAGCGCAAAATTCACAGGCATCCTCACTCACGCTGGTACGAAGGCAGGCCGGTGATGATTGCTCGTAATGACAGCGCACTTGGGTTGTTTAACGGTGATATCGGTATTGCGCTGGATCGCGGGCAGGGGACGCGGGTCTGGTTTGCGATGCCGGACGGTAACATTAAGTCAGTGCAACCGAGTCGCCTGCCAGAGCACGAAACCACGTGGGCGATGACTGTACATAAATCGCAAGGGTCGGAGTTCGACCATGTTGCGTTGGTTTTACCGAGCCAGCGTACCCCTGTGGTGACACGAGAGCTGGTTTACACTGCTGTGACCCGTGCGCGCCAACGTTTGTCGCTGTATGCCGATGAGCGCATATTAAGTGCGGCGATTGCCACACGCACCGAGCGGCGTAGTGGGCTGGCAGCGCTGTTTAGTTCGCAGGGATAAATGTGAATGCCTGATGCGACGCATGTGCGTTTTATCATACCTGGAGTATTGCGCATATCGCATCCGGCGATTTTCATAGCTTATCCCAAATCCGCCATCAACACTTTGGATTTGCGCTGGTAGTTGTACATCTGCTTTTTACTCTCCGGCAGTAAATCAGTATCTACCGGGGTAAATCCGCGCTCCTGGAACCAGTGGATACTGCGCGTTGTCAGCACAAACAATTTACTTAAGCCGCTCTGCTTCGCCTGGGCTGCAATGCGTTCCAGTAAAACCTCGCCCCTTGATGAACTGCGGTAATCCGGGTGGACTGCGACACAAGCCATTTCACCAATCTTCTCTTCCGGGAATGGGTAGAGGGCGGCACAGGCAATGGTCATGTTATCACGCTGAATAATGGTGAATTTATCGATCTCCATCTCCAGTTGCTCACGGGAGCGGCGTACCAGAATACCCTGTTGCTCCAGCGGGCGAATTAACTCCAGAATACCGCCGATATCATTAATGGTGGCGCGACGGATTTGCTCCGCGCTTTCCATCACAATCTGCGTACCAATGCCGTCACGAGAGAACAGTTCCTGCAACAGCGCACCATCTTCCTGATAACTGATTAAATGACAGCGACGCACGCCGCTGCGACAGGCTTTCACCGCGCCACGCAAAAAACGCACCGTACCGGAGTTGTAATCGCCTTGCTCTTCCAGGGCTTCTACCCGTGCCTGAGCCTCGTTGGGGAAAAGCTCGGAGACAATATCGCCGTCGTCATTGGTGACGCCCTGCGAAGAGCAAAAACCAATCATCTTCTCGGCTTTCAGTTTGATGGCAAGTTGAGTGGCAATCTCTTCTGAGGTCAGATTAAAGCTCTCACCAGTGACCGAAACTGCCACCGGACCCAGTAGTACAATCGCGCCGTTGTCCAGTTGGCGATGGATAGCTTCTTCATCAATCCGCCGAATTCGTCCGCTATGGCAGTAGTCTACGCCGTCATCTACGCCCAGCGGCTGGGCAATAATAAAGTTACCACTAACGACGTTGATGTGCGCTCCCTGCAACGGTGTGTTGTTGAGACTCATCGACAGGCGAGCGGTAATGTCCAGTTGCAACGTGCCTGCGGCTTGCTTCACCAGCTCCAGTGTTTTGGCGTCGGTCACGCGTATGTTTTTGTGATATAGCGGCTCGTGGTGATGTGCTGCCAGATTTGCATCGATTTGCGGACGCGCGCCATAGACCACCACCAGACGGATGCCGAGACTGTGCAGCAGCCCAATATCATTGACAATACTGGAAAAATTCTCATGCTCGATGGCCTCTCCGCCAAGCATGATGACAAACGTTTTTCCCCGGTGAGTATTGATATAGGGAACCGAATGACGGAATCCCTCGACCAGCTCGGTTTTACGTTCCTTCACCACGGCACACCTCTTTGCATTATTATTCGAAATTAATGTATTTTTATTCTGATTTTTTACTGTGTGCAAGTGCAAATTTTATGCGCGAGCAACTTTTTTATCAGTAATACCGTGAATATAAAAAGAATGTTTACTGTTTAGTAGATGACAGATTATGCGTCTTTCGCTAAAGTTTCCGGTCAAATTAGTCGTTTACTTGTTACACAGCTTAGATTTCTTTTGCTCGGGAGAAGCATGTCAGGATCCAACACTGCAATCAGCCGTCGTCGTTTACTGCAAGGCGCGGGTGCCATGTGGCTATTGAGCGTCAGTCAGGTCAGTCTGGCTGCGGTTAGCCAGGTCGTGGCTGTGCGCGTCTGGCCTGCATCCAGCTATACCCGCGTGACAGTAGAATCAAACCGTCAATTGAAATATAAGCAGTTCGCGTTGAGTAATCCTGAGCGCGTGGTGGTAGATATTGAAGATGTAAACCTGAACTCGGTGCTTAAGGGGATGGCTGCGCAAATACGCGCGGATGACCCTTTCATCAAGTCAGCGCGCGTCGGGCAATTTGATCCGCAAACGGTGCGGATGGTTTTTGAACTAAAGCAAAATGTAAAACCGCAGATGTTTGCCCTCGCGCCGGTTGCAGGATTTAAAGAGCGTCTGGTGATGGATCTCTATCCGGTCAATGCTCAGGATATGCAGGATCCGCTGCTGGCGTTGCTGGAGGATTACAACAAAGGCGATCTCGAAAAACAGGTACCGCCAGCGCAGAGCGGCCCACAGCCTGGCAAGGCAGGGCGCGATCGCCCGATTGTCATCATGCTTGATCCCGGTCACGGTGGCGAAGACTCCGGTGCAGTGGGAAAATACAAAACGCGTGAAAAAGATGTGGTGTTGCAGATTGCTCGCCGCCTGCGCGCTTTGATCGAAAAAGAGGGCAACATGAAGGTGTACATGACGCGTAATGAAGACATCTTCATTCCGTTGCAAGTACGCGTAGCAAAAGCACAGAAACAGCGTGCAGATCTGTTCGTCTCTATTCACGCAGATGCCTTTACCAGTCGCCAGCCGAGCGGCTCCTCGGTATTTGCGCTTTCGACCAAGGGTGCAACCAGTACCGCGGCAAAATATCTGGCGCAAACTCAGAACGCCTCGGACTTGATTGGTGGTGTGAGCAAGAGCGGCGACCGCTATGTTGACCACACCATGTTCGATATGGTGCAGTCGCTGACCATTGCCGACAGCCTGAAGTTTGGTAAGGCTGTATTGAATAAGCTGGGCAAAATCAACAAGCTGCATAAGAACCAGGTTGAGCAGGCGGGGTTTGCCGTTTTGAAGGCGCCTGATATTCCTTCTATTCTGGTCGAAACGGCGTTTATCAGTAACGTTGAGGAAGAGCGCAAACTGAAAACGGCGACCTTCCAGCAACAGGTTGCGGAATCTATCCTTGCGGGGATTAAAGCCTATTTTGCCGATGGGGCAACGCTGGCGAGAAGGGGGTAAATAAAAAGGCGCTGAATGGCGCTTTTTTTATGATAGGCAGGAAACAAAAAAACACCCTTCAGGGTGTTTGATAATTGGTTGCGGGGGCCGGATTTGAACCGACGACCTTCGGGTTATGAGCCCGACGAGCTACCAGGCTGCTCCACCCCGCGTCACCGTACTGCTTTTACTTCATCAAATTTTAATTGGTTGCGGGGGCCGGATTTGAACCGACGACCTTCGGGTTATGAGCCCGACGAGCTACCAGGCTGCTCCACCCCGCGTCCGTGGATGCGCACTATACTCCGCTCGCGTTTTTATGCAACTTTTTTTTACCCGGATCACGGATTTTCGATGATTTTGAGTAAAAACAAGGCACTTGAGATTGTTTTTTGTACAAAACTTGCATCAGGGAGCGGCTGCGCATTTCATTAAACGCGACGGTTTGTTATCTTCGTTGCGCCTTATTTTTTAACCTGAAGAAGAGAACAATGAAAGGACGTTGGGTAAAGTACCTTCTTATGGGCGCGGTTGTGACGATGCTTGCCGCTTGCTCCTCCAAACCAACCGATCGTGGACAGCAATATAAAGACGGGAAATTTACCCAGCCTTTCTCTCTGGTGAACCAGCCAGATGCCGTTGGCGCACCGATTAACGCTGGTGATTTTGCTGAGCAAATTAACCATATCCGCAATGCGTCGCCGCGTCTGTATGGCAATCAGAGCAGTGTTTATAATGCTGTACAGGAATGGCTGCGGGCGGGCGGTGATACCCGCAATCTGCGCCAGTTTGGGATTGACGCCTGGCAGATGGAAGGGGCCGATAACTACGGCAACGTGCAGTTTACGGGCTACTACACGCCGGTAATTCAGGCGCGTCATACCCGCCAGGGTGAGTTTCAGTATCCCATTTATCGTATGCCGCCAAAACGCGGTCGTCTGCCGTCCCGTGCTGAGATCTACGCTGGAGCGCTGATCGATAAATATATTCTCGCTTACAGTAACTCCTTAATGGATAACTTCATTATGGATGTGCAGGGGAGTGGTTATATCGATTTTGGCGATGGCAGCCCGCTTAACTTCTTTAGCTATGCCGGAAAGAACGGTCATGCTTATCGTAGTATCGGTAAGGTGCTGATCGACCGTGGCGAAGTGAAAAAAGAAGATATGTCGATGCAGGCGATTCGTCACTGGGGCGAGACGCACAGTGAAGCTGAAGTTCGTGAACTGCTTGAACAGAATCCATCTTTCGTCTTCTTTAAACCGCAATCTTTTGCGCCGGTGAAAGGGGCAAGTGCGGTACCGTTGGTGGGTCGCGCTTCTGTTGCCGCTGATCGCTCTATTATCCCGCCCGGTACCACCTTGCTGGCAGAAGTCCCGTTGTTGGATAATAACGGCAAATTTAATGGTCAGTACGAACTGCGTCTGATGGTGGCGTTGGATGTCGGTGGCGCAATCAAAGGTCAACACTTCGATATCTATCAAGGAATTGGCCCGGAAGCCGGACACCGCGCAGGTTGGTATAACCACTATGGGCGCGTTTGGGTGCTAAAAACGGCTCCAGGTGCAGGTAACGTCTTTAGCGGCTGATATGCTATTCTATACGCCGTTTTTAAGGATAAGACAGAGTGAGAAATAATCTCGCTCTAAGTGCGCGTTGTTCATGCCGGATGCGGCGTGAACGCCTTATCCGGCCTACAAATCATGCAAGTTCAATGTATGCAGGAGATATGTAGGCCTGATAAGCGTAGCGCATCAGGCATTTATGCGTTTAGGGTGAGGGATAACCTCACCCTTTTTAATTCTGAGGTGCTATGTCTGTTGTGATAAGTGATGCCTGGCGCCAGCGTTTTGGCGGTACTGCGCGTCTGTATGGTGAAAAAGCGTTGCAACTGTTTGCTGATGCGCATATTTGCGTCGTCGGCATTGGCGGCGTCGGTTCCTGGGCGGCGGAAGCGCTGGCGCGAACGGGGATTGGCGCTATTACGCTGATTGATATGGATGATGTCTGCGTCACCAATACCAATCGGCAAATTCATGCCCTGCGCGATAACGTCGGGTTGGCAAAAGCGGAAGTGATGGCGGAACGTATTCGCCAGATTAACCCGGAGTGTCGGGTAATGGTGGTGGATGATTTCGTGACGCCGGATAACGTTGCGCAATATATGAGTGCCGGTTATTCGTACGTGATTGATGCCATTGATAGTGTGCGACCCAAGGCAGCACTGATCGCATATTGTCGGCGTAATAAAATCCCGCTGGTCACGACCGGAGGCGCGGGTGGGCAGATTGATCCGACGCAGATTCAGGTTACCGATCTGGCGAAAACGATTCAGGACCCGCTGGCGGCGAAGTTGCGCGAGCGCCTGAAAAGCGATTTTGGCGTGGTAAAAAACAGTAAAGGGAAGCTCGGCGTGGACTGCGTGTTCTCTACCGAAGCACTGGTATACCCGCAGTCAGACGGTACAGTCTGCGCGATGAAAGCTACGGCAGAAGGACCAAAGCGGATGGATTGTGCTTCAGGGTTTGGCGCGGCGACGATGGTAACCGCCACTTTTGGCTTTGTTGCGGTTTCTCATGCGCTGAAGAAGATGATGGCGAAGG
This sequence comes from Escherichia albertii NBRC 107761 = DSM 17582, assembly GCF_000759775.1. Taxonomy (GTDB): domain Bacteria; phylum Pseudomonadota; class Gammaproteobacteria; order Enterobacterales; family Enterobacteriaceae; genus Escherichia; species Escherichia albertii. The sequence goes on along the minus strand of NZ_BBMY01000006.1, from coordinate 39,511 downwards.
CGGCGCGTCAGGTGTAAACATTATGTCGGATGCGACGCCTGATGCGTCTTATCCGACCAGAATCAGCGCCGCATCCGGTATCAAGCCTGCTTCGTCGCCGCGATAATTGCCTCGCTTAACGCATTTAACCCCTGACTGCGTGAGGCGCTAAGTTGTGAACGTAACCCTAGTTCATCAAATAATGCTAGCGGTGACTGTGTCTGTAATTCGGCGGCGGTTCTCCCCTCAACGGCGGTCAATAACACGGCCAGAAGACCGCGCACTATGCGTCCTTCGCTATCGCCAAAGAAGTGCATTTTACCGTTTTCAGCAACGGTATAGCCCAGCCAGACGCGGTTCTCGCATCCGGCAATCTCTTTGGCTTGCGCTTTCAACTCATCTGATAAAGCAGGAAGCTGTTTCCCCAACATAATCAGTTGACGATATTTCTCTTCCCACTGCGTCAACGGCGCGAAAGTATCGCGTAACGACTGTGCGGTAACTGTTGTGCCAAACGGATGTTCGGCGAATTGCGGGCTAGTCATTAATCCACCAATAATTCCAGTGCGCGGTCAACGGCATTCACCAGCGCATCTACATCACTCTTTGTATTATATGGCGCAAAAGAGGCGCGCAGTGTACCGGTTACGCCTAATTCTGCCAGCAGTGGCTGGGCGCAGTGTTGCCCGGCGCGCAGAGCAATGCCGTACTCTGCCAGCAGGGTCACCATATCGCTGTGGTGAACATCCGCGAAATCAAAGGCCAACAAGCTGGAATCCTGACAGCGGAAAGAACGAAAGCCCGGGCGTTTTGCCAGCGCTTCTTCTGCCAGCGTAGCCAGACTGCGACTCCAGCTTTCGGCCTGGCTAATATCGTAATCTGTCAACCATTCCAGCGCTGCGCTTAATCCAATGACACCAGCGACATTTGGCGTTCCGGCTTCCAGTTTCCATGGGACTGATTGTGTGGAGAAGCCGTCAAAGCTGACTTCATGAATCATTTTGCCGCCGCCCAGCCAGGGTGACATCGCTTCCAGTAGCTCTGGTTTGCCATATAGCACACCGATACCCGTTGGGCCGTAAAGCTTGTGACCCGAGAAAGCGTAGAAATCGATACCCAGTTGCTGAACATCCGCAGGGAAATGCACCGCGCCCTGGGCGCCATCAACCATGACCACCATTTCGGCTGCGTGAGCAAAAGTAATCGCGCGCGCCAGATCCGGGCAACCTCCGGTGACATTCGACATTTGCCCCAGCGCCAGAATCCGACTACGGGGAGTCATTAGCTCCGGTAATAAATCGACATCCGGTAACCGTTGCGCATTTAGCGGTAACTTCACCACTTTGGCCCCGGTTTGTTGCGCGACCATCAGCCATGGAACGAGGTTGGCGTGGTGCTCTGCCACACTGACAATAATCTCATCGCCCGGTTGCAGACGCGGACGGGCATAGCATTGCGCTACCATATTGATGGATTCAGTGGTGCCACGCGTCCAGACGATAGTTTTGTCATCCGGTGCATTGAGCCATTTCGCCACTTTTTCCCGTGCAGCTTCATAACGCGCGGTCAGGCGTTGAGCTTCGGCAAACTGGCTGCGATGCACGTTTCCGCCGCTCAGACTGTAAAACTGCCGGGTTGCTTCAACGACAGCTTCTGGCTTGAGCGCAGTCGCGGCGCTGTCGAGATAGACGCCCGCATCCTGTAATGCGGGAAACTGCGCACGGAACTGCGCGGGATTAAAAACGTTCATGGTACTCCTCGGTTTGATAAACCGATCGTGGCGCAAAATTCACTTTGATACAAGGTGAGTCCTAACCCTCGGATTTATCTGGATATCCAGATGGCTCTACATCAGTGACGTATGCTGAATAGTGTCAGGCGTAAATTTTAGCCTGTTAATCGATTTTTATTGCGAGTTAATAATCGCTTTAAGGAGAAGAAGATGAAAAAGACTGCCGCTACGCTTTTCGCCTGTATGCTGACTTTTGCCCTTAGCGCCTGTTCCGGTTCAAACTATGTTATGCACACCAACGATGGGCGTACCATTGTCGCCGATAGCAAGCCGATGACGGATGATGAAACCGGGATGATTTCCTATAAAGACGCTAATGGCAACAAACAGCAGATTAATCGCACTGATGTGAAAGAGATGGTTGAACTGGCTCAATAATTGGCGAGCGCAAGGTAAAAAAAAAGCACCGCAATTAGGCGGTGCTACATTAATCACTATGGACAGACAGGGTAAATGTACAGGAAGTGAAAAAAGGTAGCTTTGCTACCATGGTCTGAATCGCAGACCAATTGCAAACACAACAACACAACATCACAACCGTAAGCCAAAAGTTAATCAGAACACGCATTCCGATAAAACTTTTCGTTCCGGCTCAGGAAGTGCCGCCACTATAGGTATTTGCTGGTAGAAGCTCAACGGACAAATTATAATGGCTCAGATAAAAAAAACTAATAGGTTACACAATGTGATCTAATTGTTAAATTTCTTTAACATCAAAGTTTAAAAGCCATGTCAAAACGATTACCACCGCTAAATGCCTTACGAGTTTTTGATGCTGCCGCACGCCATTTAAGTTTCACGCGCGCAGCAGAAGAGCTTTTTGTGACACAGGCCGCAGTAAGCCATCAAATCAAGTCACTTGAAGATTTTTTGGGTCTAAAGCTATTCCGCCGCCGTAATCGTTCACTTCTGTTAACCGAAGAAGGGCAGAGTTATTTCCTCGACATCAAAGAAATTTTTTCGCAATTAACTGAAGCGACACGTAAACTCCAGGCCCGTAGCGCTAAGGGGGCATTGACGGTCAGTTTACTACCCAGTTTCGCCATCCACTGGCTTGTCCCTCGGCTTTCCAGCTTTAATTCAGCTTATCCGGGAATCGATGTCCGAATTCAGGCGGTCGATCGCCAGGAAGATAAACTGGCGGATGATGTTGATGTGGCTATATTTTATGGTCGCGGTAACTGGCCAGGACTACGGGTAGAAAAACTTTATGCTGAATACCTGTTGCCTGTATGTTCGCCTTTGCTGTTAACCGGTGATAAACCCTTGAAGACACCCGAAGACCTGGCTAAACATACTTTGTTGCACGATGCCTCCCGGCGTGACTGGCAGACATATACCCGGCAACTGGGACTAAATCATATTAATGTCCAACAGGGGCCGATTTTCAGTCACAGCGCAATGGTGTTGCAGGCAGCTATACACGGGCAGGGAGTCGCGCTGGCGAATAACGTGATGGCGCAGTCCGAAATCGAGGCCGGACGCCTTGTCTGCCCGTTTAATGATGTACTGGTCAGCAAAAATGCTTTTTATCTGGTTTGTCATGACAGCCAGGCAGAACTGGGTAAAATAGCCGCCTTTCGCCAATGGATTCTGGCGAAAGCTGCTGCTGAACAAGAAAAATTCCGCTTTCGTTATGAACAATAATTTACGTAGGGTACGACCATGACCAGCCGTTTTATGCTGATTTTCGCCGCCATTAGTGGTTTCATTTTTGTCGCTCTGGGCGCTTTTGGCGCGCACGTATTAAGTAAAACTATGGGTGCCGTTGAAATGGGTTGGATCCAGACCGGCCTTGAATACCAGGCGTTCCATACGCTGGCGATTTTAGGTCTGGCGGTGGCGATGCAGCGCCGCATCAGTATCTGGTTTTACTGGAGTAGCGTATTTCTGGCGTTAGGCACGGTGCTGTTCAGCGGCAGCCTTTATTGCCTGGCGCTGTCTCATCTGCGTTTGTGGGCGTTTGTCACCCCGGTTGGCGGCGTAAGCTTCCTCGTGGGCTGGGCGTTAATGTTAGTCGGAGCTATCCGTTTAAAGCGCAAGGGCGTAAGTCATGAATAAGGTTGTATTGTTGTGCCGTCCGGGCTTTGAAAAAGAGTGCGCCGCAGAAATTACCGATAAAGCCGGTCAGCGGGAAATATTCGGTTTTGCTCGCGTAAAAGAGAATGCAGGTTATGTGATTTATGAATGTTATCAGCCAGATGATGGCGATAAGTTAATCCGCGATCTGCCGTTCAGCTCATTAATTTTCGCCCGTCAGTGGTTTGTGGTTGGTGAGTTGCTCCAGCACTTGCCGCCAGAAGATCGTATTACCCCCATTGTCAGCATGTTGCAGGGCGTGGTGGAGAAAGGCGGCGAACTGCGTGTTGAAGTTGCGGATACCAACGAAAGTAAAGAGTTGCTGAAATTCTGCCGTAAATTCACCGTACCGCTACGTGCTGCCTTGCGCGATGCTGGCGTACTGGCGAACTATGAAACGCCAAAACGTCCGGTGGTGCACGTCTTCTTTATTGCACCTGGCTGCTGCTACACCGGTTATTCTTACAGCAACAATAACTCGCCATTCTATATGGGCATACCGCGCCTGAAGTTCCCGGCAGATGCGCCAAGCCGTTCCACGCTCAAACTGGAAGAGGCGTTTCATGTGTTTATTCCTGCGGATGAGTGGGATGAACGCCTGGCGAACGGGATGTGGGCGGTGGATTTGGGCGCTTGCCCGGGCGGCTGGACCTACCAACTGGTGAAGCGCAACATGTGGGTTTATTCCGTCGACAACGGCCCGATGGCGCAAAGTCTGATGGATACCGGGCAGGTGACCTGGTTGCGGGAAGATGGTTTCAAATTCCGTCCGACACGCAACAATATCTCGTGGATGGTGTGCGACATGGTGGAAAAACCAGCAAAAGTTGCGGCGCTGATGGCTCAGTGGTTGGTTAATGGCTGGTGCCGTGAAACCATCTTCAACCTCAAACTGCCGATGAAAAAACGCTACGAAGAAGTGTCGCATAATCTGGCGTATATTCAGGCACAGCTTGATGAGCATGACATAAATGCTCAGATTCAGGCGCGACAGTTATATCACGATCGCGAAGAAGTGACGGTGCACGTCCGCCGTATCTGGGCTGCGGTAGGTGGTCGTCGCGACGAGCGGTAACTGGCAAGGCCGGGGCGTTGACTCCGGCCAGCGACCATTTCCGTCAGGCTGTTACCAAAGAAGTTGCGACCTGGCGCTCATCAGAAATAATGTGCGTGACTTCATCCAGATGCCCGATGCGGGCTTCTCCTGAACGATTAAATTTACTTTTATCAATCAATAACAACGATTGCGCGGCGCGTTTTAATAACATGGATTTGTAGTCGGCATTAATCGCGTTGGAGTCCCACAATGCGCCGCTGCTGTCGATCCCTTCGCAAGAAAAAATGAACAGATCGATTTCCAGTGATTTAAGCTGGGAAATCAGCGAAGGATTGACGTAGCAACCATATTTGCGCTCAAGTGTGCCGCCGGAACTGATCAGTTGAATGCGTTCGCGCTTACCGAGTTCATGGCAAATTGGATGGCTATTGGTGAAGACCTGAATGTCGATGTCAGGCAACTGGCGTGCCAGATACCAGCACGTTGAACTGGCGTCTAAGGCGATCACCATCCCTTCTTCAATCCACGCGAGTGCCTCGCGGGCGATATCTGCTTTATGCGCATAATGACTTTTCAGTCGGATATGAAAGGGATCGCCACTGTCTTGATTTTGACGGTGGATATATTTGGCGCGCCCATGATTGCGCAGAACTTTGCCTCGCGCCTGTAATTCATTGAGATCGCGACGAATGGTTTCTTTACTGACCTTTAGCTGCTCAGAGAGCGTTTCCGTGGTCAAACTGGTATGGTTCAGCAGCAGGTCGACTATCGCTTGCTGGCGTGCCGCTTTCATATTTTTCACCCCATCATTCGATAACCGCCCGCGTCATGCGGGCGTACCGATATGAGATTACGGCGTTACCCCTTTTTTTAAAAGAATATTCCCGTACTTCGCACGTTCTCCTGTGATTACGATCGCAAAGGCTTTTTGCGCCCGCTCATAAAACGCAAAACGGTCAATGCGGGTAATTTCAGGGCAGGGGGCCTGGAATGAAAGTGCATTGCGATAGCGTTGTTCGACTTCAGGATCGAGTGTGTCACCTTCTACCGCCGCCATCATCACCAGCGGCGGCGCATAGCTATCCAGTTCAAATAACGGGATAATCGCCTGGAGTAAGTCGCTGACCAACAGACCATCAGCGCGGATCACCTGCGGTCCCATTGCATGGGCAGGAAAGTGAGCATCAGAAAAAATAATTTCATCTCCATGCCCCATTTCTGCCAGTACTTTCAACAGTTCGGGAGAAATTAACGGCGAAATTGTTTTCAGCATTTCACGCCTCCTCTATAAATTCGGGTTCAGTTTGCGGGTAGAAATAACGGTACTGATAATGAATCTGCGCGCGGGCTTCTTCCGGGCTGTTAAATTCCCCTACGCCATACCAGCCAAATAGCGCCGCTCCTGCGACGGTCGTTTCGGCGTCGTCGAGAACTTTTACAGGAATATCAAGCACATTGGCTTTAATCTGATTCCACAATGTGTTGCGACTTCCGCCACCGACTAACAGTAATTCAGAGGCTTTAAAATGGCCGATTTTTTCCAGCATCTGTAGATTGCGTTGTAACTGCGTGGTTAACCCTTCCAGCGCCGCGCGATAGAAATGCCCCCGCGTGGTATTGAGCGTCACGCCTTGCCAGCCTGCGTTTTGACATGACAACAAATCACACTGCATTTTTACTCCGTCCGCGCCAGGTGGGATCCGACGTGCTTCTTCAATCAGCATTTGCCACGGAGTTTCAACCGTCCAGAACAGTTTTCTCACCCATTCCAGCACGCCGGATGCCAGCCATTGCATACCTGGGTTATATAACCCTGCCTGGCTATCCAGTTCGCAGGTGGATCCGGCGTACTGACTTAGCAGCGAAGTATCAACCTGCGCGCTGCGGACCATTAAAATTTCCCATGTACCAGAAGAGAGCACGGGTTCATTTTGTTCGGCGCCAGCGCCAAAAAGGGCGAACTGGGTATCGTGACCCGCGGAAATCACCGGAATACCAACGGGTAAGCCAAGCATTGCTGCGGCGCTGTTCTGTAGCGTGCCAATCTGTTCACCAGCCTCCACCAGACGAGGGAAGAGACGGCGAGGGATACCGGTGGCTTGTAAGATTTGCGGGCTGAAATCGCGTTGCTGAATATCCAGCATCTGGCTGGTTCCGGCCATGGTGACATCCGTAGTCAATTCGCCAGTTAAACGGTGGTTAATCAGTGACGAAATAAAGAGCCAGGCGTGCGCGTGTTCCAACAGTTGTGGATGATTTTCTTTCAACCACACCAACTTATATAACGTATTGAAACTAAAGGCTCCGATCCCAGAAATAGCCTGCAATTTCTGTGCAGAGATCAATCGTCCAATATTTTCCATTACCGCCGCCGTTCGCGGACATTTCCAGCTAATGATCGGATAGAGCAGATTTCCTTGCTTATCTACCAGAGCACCATCCACGCCAAAGGTCGTTACGGCAATACCGCGGATGTGGCACTCAGCCAGTTCACCGTTGATTTGCCGACAACAATCAGCAAAGCGTTGCAAAATGGCGTCTAAAGACCACTGGTGCCAGGTACTGTTTTCCATCGCGATATCGCTGGCATTAGGCGTTGAGGCGCGGGCAACAATTTTTCCCTGCCGATTAACCGCGATGGCCCTGACATTGGTCGCTCCACAGTCGAGTACCAGGATAACTTCTTGTTTCATAATCGCTCCTGCAATATAGCCGGATAATATGGCTTATCCGGCTAACCACTCTTGCTTGTTCAGGCCCGGTAGCCGGAGCGACCGGGCATCACATCAGGGAGTAATGTATTAACGCTTGTACAGCGGGCCGTAGTTCTGGCAAGCGCGGTAATCCTGGCCTTCAATATCCATACCGTGCGCCGCCCAGGCCGAAGGACGATACACTTTTGTCTCTTCAACGTTGTGCATACATACCGGGATACGCAACATTGAGGCGAGGGTGATAAAGTCTGCGCCGACATGGCCGATGGTCAGAACCCCGTGGTTAGCGCCCCAGTTTGCCATTACCGAGTACACATCCGTAAACGGCCCTTTGCCGGTGAGGCGCGGTGCAAACCAGGTCGTTGGCCAGGTTGAGTTAGTGCGTTTGTTGAGGATGTCATGCACATCCTTCGGTAACTCAACGCTCCAGCCTTCTGCGATTTGCAGTACCGGTCCCAGTCCTTTGATGATGTTGACACGGGTCATGGTGAACGGAACGCCGCCTTCGGTAAGGAAGCGGGAAGAGTAGCCGCCGCCACGGAAATATTCGTGGATCGCCGGACACCATTCGGTAGCGGCGAGGCAAGCGTCAGCCTCTTGCTGAGAGATTTCCCAGTGCGGCTTCATGGTCGGTTTACCTTCGCTGTCGCGTTGTTTGCAGGAACCATCCAGAGCGGCAGAGCCGGAGTTGATCAGATGGATAATGCCGTGTTCAGCCAGCCCGTCCAGTTTATACCCTGTTACACGCTCAATTGCTTCTGGTGACCAGTAGGTACGCACATCGGCAAATACCTGAGCGGTGCCGGTAAGTTGGTGGCCCATCAGCATTGCTACGCCGTTAAGACTGTCGTTTTCGGTCGCCACAACAAACGGTTTGCGCACGCCATTCCAGTCAAATGAACTATTGAGAATTGCTTCGGCGGTGTCGCCATTGGGATATTGATCGGTCCAGTGACGTTGCCCCTGGAAGCCCGCAGCAATGGCGTTGTAGCCAAGAGATTCTTCCACACGACCGATATCAGCCAGTTTACTGTTGCCTTGCATCATGTCGCGGATACACATCGCCATCAGCAAACTTTCACGCAGAACTGCGCGGCTTTGCTCAGCATTGCGTTGATACTGTTTGTTATTTTCATCTTCGCCATAGCGGAAGTTTTTATCAGCCCAGGCCAGAGCCATTTCCAGTTCGGCTTCGTCGTAAATCTTCTGATCGATACGGCGACGCAGTTCGGTCATATCCACCGCCTGGACTTTCATCCCCAGCCAGGATTCAAAGAAGTTGTGGTCAACGATGGAACCGGCGATGCCCATCGAAACGCCGCCCAGCGACAGATAGCTTTTACCTTTCATGCTGGCGACTGCCAAACCGGCGCGGGCAAAGCGCAGCAGTTTTTCTTCAACGTCGGCAGGGATCGATGTGTCATCGGCATCCTGAACGTCATGACCGTAAATGGAGAATGCCGGGATGCCTTTCTGACTGTGAGCTGCCAGAGCTGCGGCGAGGTAAACAGCGCCGGGGCGTTCAGTGCCGTTAAAGCCCCAAATGGCTTTCGGGCGGGTTGGGTCCATGTCGATGGTTTCACTGCCATAGCACCAGCAAGGCGTTACCGTAATGGTAAGACCTACATTCTGGCTGCTGAATTTTTCTTCGCAGGCGGCGGCTTCAGCCATACCCGCGATACAGGTATCGGAAATGACACACTCGACGACAGCTCCGCAGGCATGGCGCAGTTTCTCGGTCAGCAGTGCGGCTGTGGCTTTCGCCATATTCATTGTTTGTTCTTCAAGCGACTCACGAACGCCCATGCGACGACCATCAATAACCGGGCGGATACCAATTTTCGGTAAGCTGATTTTTTTCATTACAGATTCCTCACTTTATTCGGAAAATATGTTCAGTTAGTTGCCGTTTGAGAACGGAAACGGGCAAAGACAAAGATGACTGCAAAGCAGAGTGCGGGTATCAGTTCGGCTGTGGGGATGTTGCCTGCTGCATCACTGACAAAGCCCATGACCGGAGTGACAATACCGCCGCCAATAATGGTCATAACGATGAAGGACGAGCCGTATTTGGTGTCCTGGCCGAGATTCTTAATGCCCAGCGAGAAGATGGTTGGGTACTGAATCGACATAAAGGCGCTGCATAATGTCAGGGAGATTAAGCCAACGTGACCGCCAGCGAAGGCTGAAACCAGGCACAATGCCATAGCGATTAATGCATAGGCTGCCAGGACTTTATGTGGTGCGAAGCGACTGATGAGCCAGGTGCCGGTGAAACGACCAATAAAGAAGCACACCATGGTTCCGGTTAAATAGTTAGCGGCAAAGCCCGCGGTCATACCTGGAATTTCTTCTACAGCGTAGCGAATCAAATAGCTCCAGCAGGCCGTTTGCGCACCGACATAGCAGAATTGCGCTAATACCGCCCAGCGCCAGTGGCGAATATGCATCAGACGAGAAAGTGATGCTGAGAATGATCCTTGTTTAGCATCACTGTGATTATCACTCTGCAATGCCGGGAATTTCGTCAGCATGATCAGCAGGGCGACCAGTAAAACGATAGCCACGATGATCATATAAGGTGTCTGTACCGATAATACCAGGCTGTGTTTATACGCACTCAATTGCTCTGGCGACATTTTATCGAGAACGTCTTGCGATTGATGTGGCACGTTAGACAAAATAAGACTTTGCCCAAAGACAACTGCGATAATTGCGCCAAAAGAGTTAAATGTTTGCGCAAGATTTAAACGAAAATGACTGCTGTTTTCTGGCCCTAATACCGTAACAAAAGGGTTTGCGGCAGTTTCCAGACAACCTAGTCCGGCTGCAATAATAAACAAGCCAACTAAAAATAAGGTGTAGTTCATTATTTCTGCCGCGGGCCAGAATAATGCAGCGCCAAAGGCATATAAAAATAATCCGGTAATAATTCCAGCCTTATAACTGAGTTTCTTCATCAGTATCCCGGCAGGAATTGGAATAATGAAATAACCAAAATAGAAGGCTGATTGGATCAGGCCAGCCTGGAAATTTGTTAGCGTAAAAGCTTGTTGGAATTGGGGTAATAAAATGTCGTTGAGGTTATTGGCTACCGCCCAAAGAAAAAACAGTGAACACAGCAGCGCGAATGGAATAATGTAACATCTGCTTTGCCCTGTATCTTTATCTACCGCACGATAACTCTGCGTTTGTATTGATGTGTTTCCCATAGCATCCTCTTAGGTTCAGAAGCTTAAGCACGTAATCGGTTATGTTTTCAAAATTGCAAAACCTGCGAGTTCGGGCTTCATGTCAGTGAGTATTTGCCTGTCAGAAATGAACTCATGGATTCATTTTCAAATAAAAAACGCTCTGTAATATGACGGTGGTCACACTTATTAGTCGGAAGGTGGCTTTATGTGATTACCATCACTTTAATAATCAAAAAATCATGCCCGTTTCAGAAAATAAATCATCAAAAACACAAAGCGGATGACCGTATTAATTGTTTGCGCCGAAAACGGGCATTCCAACAGTAGTGGGAAATAAAAATGACCGTTTTGATAAATATTTTTAAGAGCGGTCATTTTTATCAGTTTTATAAACAGTGTTCTTGCTGTTATTTCCCGTGATTAGTTGAAGTAGCTCACAAAAAATAACCTTGTAAATTTCTTTCTGATTCTGCAGGAAGAATATGGTGAGCAATTAAACGGCTCATTCAATAGTGTGAAAGGAACAACATTATTGTCCTGTTTTGAATCAGAGAGGTAGCTAATGGAACGAAATAAACTTGCTCGTCAGATTATTGACACTTGTCTGGAAATGACCCGCCTGGGGCTGAATCAGGGGACCGCGGGTAACGTCAGTGTACGTTATCAGGATGGGATGCTGATTACGCCTACAGGCATCCCGTATGAAAAATTGACGGAGTCGCAGATTGTCTTTATTGATGGCAACGGTAAACATGAGGAAGGAAAACTCCCTTCCAGCGAATGGCGTTTCCATATGGCGGCCTATCAAAGCAGACCGGATGCTAATGCCGTTGTCCATAACCATGCCGTTCATTGCACGGCAGTTTCCATTCTTAACCGACCGATCCCCGCTATTCACTACATGATTGCGGCGGCTGGCGGTAACTCCATTCCTTGTGCTCCTTATGCAACCTTTGGAACACGCGAACTTTCTGAACATGTTGCGCTGGCTCTCAAAAATCGTAAGGCAACTTTGTTACAACATCATGGGCTTATCGCTTGTGAGGCGAATCTGGAAAAAGCGTTATGGCTGGCGCATGAAGTTGAAGTGTTGGCGCAGCTTTATCTGACAACTCTGGCGATTACGGACCCGGTGCCTGTGCTGAGCGATGAAGAGATTGCTGTAGTGCTGGAGAAATTCAAAACCTATGGATTACGGATTGAAGAGTAATTTCGTAAAGCAACAAGGAGAAGGATGATGGCTAACAGAATGATTCTGAACGAAACGGCATGGTTTGGTCGGGGGGCAGTAGGGGCCTTAACCGATGAGGTGAAACGCCGTGGTTATCAGAAGGCGCTGATCGTCACCGATAAAACGCTGGTGCAATGCGGCGTGGTGGCGAAAGTGACCGATAAGATGGATGCAGCAGGGCTGGCATGGGCAATTTACGACGGTGTCGTGCCCAACCCAACAATTACTGTAGTTAAAGAAGGGCTGGGGGTATTCCAGAACAGTGGCGCGGATTACTTGATTGCTATCGGCGGTGGCTCGCCGCAGGATACCTGTAAAGCGATTGGCATCATCAGCAACAACCCTGAATTTGCCGATGTGCGCAGTCTGGAAGGGCTTTCGCCAACTAATAGATCCAGTGTGCCAATTCTGGCAATCCCCACCACAGCAGGTACTGCGGCGGAAGTGACCATAAACTATGTGATCACCGACGAAGAAAAACGGCGCAAGTTTGTTTGCGTTGATCCGCATGATATCCCACAAGTGGCGTTTATTGATGCTGACATGATGGATGGCATGCCGCCAGCCCTGAAAGCCGCGACGGGTGTCGATGCGCTGACTCACGCTATTGAGGGGTATATTACCCGCGGCGCGTGGGCGCTGACCGATGCGTTGCACATTAAAGCCATTGAAATTATAGCTGGTGCACTGCGTGGTTCGGTTGCCGGTGATAAGGATGCCGGAGAAGAGATGGCGCTCGGGCAGTATGTCGCGGGGATGGGCTTCTCCAACGTTGGGTTAGGGCTGGTGCATGGTATGGCGCATCCATTGGGCGCGTTTTATAACACTCCGCACGGCGTTGCGAACGCCATTCTGTTACCGCATGTTATGCGCTATAACGCCGACTTTACCGGCGAGAAGTATCGCGATATTGCGCGCGTAATGGGCGTGAAAGTGGAAGATATGAGTCTGGAGGAAGCGCGTAATGCCGCTGTTGACGCGGTGTTTGCGCTCAACCGTGATGTCGGTATCCCGCCGCATTTGCGTGACGTTGGTGTACGTAAAGAAGACATTCCGGCGCTGGCACAGGCGGCCCTGGACGATGTTTGTACCGGAGGCAATCCGCGCGAAGCGACGCTGGAGGATATTGTCGAGCTTTACCATACCGCCTGGTAATTGCGCTGCAGTGATAATGCCGGATGCGGCGCTGGCGCGTCTTATCCGGCCTACAAGTGCATTAAATTCAATGGGGTGTTAATCAGTAGCACCCTGTATCTCTTTACCGTACCAACCGCAATTGCTGTAAATTGCCGTCGATATGCAAATCGGTTTGTAAGCGGGCAATATCGCGGCACAGAAACGCCATCTCTTTATGCATTTCTAATTTTTTGCGCCACTTTTCGGCAACTGCGTCCAGATTCTCATATATCCCTTCCAGACTCTGAAACTCGACCAGCAGCTGCGTGGCGCTTTTGGGCCCGATCCCCGCAACGCCCGGTACTTTTGAACTACTGATCCCCGCCAGCCCCCAATAATCGGGCAATTGCTGAGGTTGAACGCCAAATTCTTTATCAATAAACGGTGCGTCCAGCCAGCGTTTCTGAAAGTAATCGCGAATGCGTAGAGTTGGTGAAAGTAACTGACAGTAGCCTTTATCTGTCGAAACAATGGTCGCCTGATGTCCCGCCTGAGTCACTTTGACTGCCAGTGTGGCGGCTAAGTCATCGGCTTCGTTGCCGCTGGCTGACCAGCACGGGACGCCGCGTTGCTCAAAGGCTGCGCGTAATGCAGGCATTTCGTTGTGCAACTCTTCCGGCATTGGCGGTCGACCCGCTTTGTAATCTGGTAAACGCTGATGACGCCAGCCGCTACTGCGGTTTTCATCATCAAAAACGGCGACCGCGTGGGTTGGCTGGCTGTGCATAATGAGCTGATCGAGCGCGTGCTGGCAGGTTTCGACACAGGGCGACCCCTGAACGGCATGAATGCGACGAATAAGATTCAATGCATCGACAATAAGCAAATGAACAGCCACGATAACCCCCTTAAAGATCAGGCGATAAGGGTAACATTCGATACCGGAACAGGCTACGGCGGGATGAAAAATCGGGAAGAGAGCTCGCAAAACGAGGTCTGGTATTGATGACAACGCCAAATTGCCAGATGCGCTACACTTATCATGCCTACAAAAGAATCGCAATCTATTGAATTTTCGCTATTTTGTAGGTCGAATAAGGCGTTTACGCTGCATCTGACATAAACAACAGGCACATTCTCAACAATGTGAGGCCTCGTAAAACGAGGCCTCTGGAGAGCGATTAATCGCAGGCAACAATCTTCATTGCCAGGCCGCCGCGAGAGGTTTCGCGGTACTTGGCGTTCATGTCTTTACCTGTTTCGTACATGGTTTCGATAACTTTATCCAGGCAGACGCGCGGCTCGCTGGTACGGCGCAGCGCCATACGCGCGGCGTTGACCGCTTTCACTGCTGCAATGGCGTTACGCTCGATGCACGGCACCTGCACCTGCCCGGCAACCGGGTCGCAAGTCAGACCGAGGTTATGTTCCATCGCGATTTCTGCTGCGATGCATACCTGCGCCGGGCTTGCGCCTAACAGTTCAGCCAGACCTGCCGCCGCCATAGAGCACGCTACACCAACTTCTCCCTGGCAACCCACTTCGGCGCCAGAAATCGAAGCATTCATCTTATAAAGAGAACCAATCGCGCTGGCAACCAGCAAATAACGAGCCAGTGAGTTGGCATTAACTTCGCGGATAAACTTGTCGTAGTACGCCAGCACTGCCGGGATAATCCCGCACGCGCCGTTAGTCGGTGCAGTCACCACACGACCACCTGCCGCGTTTTCTTCATTTACTGCCAGTGCGAACATGTTGATCCAGTCAACTACCGCCATTGGGTCAGTGGTGGTTTTATCCTGGCTGACCAGCATCCGGCGCAGTGCCGCGGCACGGCGTGGAACGCGCAGTTTGCCCGGCAGCACGCCTTCGGTGGAAATACCGCGCTCAATACCGCCGCGCATCACTTCCCAGACTTTCGCCAGGTGTTGTTCCAGCTCTTCTTTGCTGTGCAGCGCCAGTTCGTTTTTCATCATCAGGCCAGAGAGTGACAGCCCGGTTTCCTGACAATGTTTTTGCAGATCGGCAGCGGTTTTGTACGGATACGGGACTTCAACCGGTGCGCTGTCCTGCAGACCAAAATGTTCTTCATCAACGATAAAGCCACCGCCGATGGAGTAGTAAGTCTGGCTGTAAACCACTTTATCGCCCGACAGAGCGGTAATGCGCATGCCGTTTTCATGCAGAGAAAGATTATCGGCATGGAAGTTCATGCACTGATCAACCGGAAATTCTACTTCGTGCTGACCGTTTGCCAGCATCAGGCGACCATGGGTATTCACATCCTGAATAAAGCCAGGGATGGAATCGATATCCACAGTATCCGGTAGGTTACCTGCCAGACCCATAATAATGGCGATATCCGTGTGGTGGCCTTTACCGGTCAGAGAGAGCGAACCATAGACATCTACCACTACGCGGGTGACGTCTTTCAGCAGATTGCGGGCAATCAGATCGTCGGTAAATTGTTTACCCGCTTTCATTGGTCCAACGGTATGAGAACTGGAAGGGCCAATGCCGATTTTGAAAATATCGAATACGCTAATCATAGGAAATACATCGCGTTAAAACGGAGGAAGCGCCGCCCGAAAGCGGCGCGAAAGGAATTTAGCTGAACAGAGAGTAGAAGATTGCGGAGATAGCAATCAGACCCATCACAACAACGAATACGTTACTGATGTGACCGCTGTACTTGCGCATTGCCGGTACTTTCTGGATTGCGTACATCGGCATCAGGAACAGGATCATCGCGATGATTGGGCCGCCCAGGGTTTCAATCATACCCAAGATGCTCGGGTTCAGGGTGGCAACAATCCAGGTCGTTACCAGCATGAACAGCGCAGTGATACGGTTCAGCTTGTTGATTTCGATAGACTTACCTTTACTACGCAGTGATTTGATCACCATACCGTTGAAGCCTTCACGTGCGCCCAGGTAGTGACCGAGGAAGGACTTGGTGATTGCGATCATTGCGATAATCGGTGCCATCCACGCGATAATCGGCGCGTTAAAGTGGTTCGCCAGGTAAGACAGAATTGAGATGTTCTGCTCTTTTGCGGCTGCCAGGTCTGCCGGAGACAGGCTCAGTACGCAGCTGAAGACGAAGAACATTACCGTCAGCACCATCATGATGTGGGCGAATGCCAGGATCTTAGAGCATTTCTGTTCTGCCATATCGCCGTACTCTTCACGCTTCGCAACGGCGAAAGAAGAGATGATCGGAGAGTGGTTGAACGAGAACACCATTACTGGAATCGCCAGCCACAGGGTCATCCACAGACCGTTACCAGTAGAAGTCGCGGTATCCAGAGACAACGTTTCCAGCGCCGCGCCATTCCACTGCGGGATCAGGTACAGAGCCAGCAGCATCAGAACTGCAACGAACGGGAATACCAGGATGCTCATCGCTTTAACGATCATCTGCTCACCGAAGCGAACGATGGTCATCATACCGACGATCAGAATCAGGGACAGAATCGCACGCGGTGGCGGTGTCATACCCAACTGGTGGGACATGAAGCTTTCTACCGTGTTGGTGATTGCCACGCTGTATACCAGCAGGATTGGGTAGATAGCGAAGAAATAGAGCAGGGTAATCAGTTTACCTGCGCCAATACCAAAGTGTTCTTCCACTACCTCGGTGATGTCTTCACCCGGATTTTTACCGGACAGCACGAAGCGAGTCAGGCCGCGGTGAGCGAAAAACGTCATCGGGAACGCGAGGATAGCCATAATGATTAGTGGGATCATACCGCCGACACCGGCGTTGATCGGCAGGAACAGCACACCCGCGCCGATAGCCGTGCCGTACAGGCCCAGCATCCACATGGTATCTGTCTTGCGCCAGGCACTGCGAGAGTCTTTCGACGCAATCGTGCTGGTTTGAGTCGTTTCCATCTATTTCTCCTGGAGGAATGCAAAAAATTCAGCTTTTAGCCAGCTCAGCCCGGGAAGGTGTCTGGCCGTAAAAATGAAATCTGTCTACCGGCGATGGCTTTATCATTTTCCGCCGTAATAATTTGAGGGCGGAAAGATACACACAACTTATGTATCTATCAGTGATCTTGATCTCAAATACAATAATCTACTTATAAGATAGATAATCTCGGCTCTTTACTCTGTAAATCAAAAGTAAAAGAGAATTTAAGGGCAATATTTACCCAATAAACGACATCTGACCTCTTCCGGGGCGCGCAATATATGTAGGTTGAACTGAAAAAAACAATACTTTTAGTTAATAATTACGAGAAATTCTTTTTTAAAGCGATAAAATGCGTTCTTTTAAGAAAGGTAAACGTTTGCGTTGCGGTGTAAATTGTATGACATATTGATTATATGGATATTAATCAGCTCATGACACGCTGAAGCATTCAGATAACAAATGAAATAAACGACCTGATTTTTGACCAAAAAGAGAAGACCCGGCAACAAATGTTACCGGGAGAAGGGGATTAAGCGCAGATTTCGTAGCAAGGAATGTAGGCAGAGCCAGGCAACTTCATACGATGCTGGGCGACAAAGCCCTGTAGCAGGTCATCCATACGACGCATAATTTCTTTATCGCCGTTGATTTTGTAAGGCCCGAACTCTTCAATGGCGCGAATGCCGACTTCTTTAACGTTACCCGCCACAATACCGGAGAACGCGCGACGCAGATCCGCCGCCAGTACTTCAACAGGCTGATCCGGGTACAGCTTCAGATTGGCCATGTTTTCATGGGTCGGTTCAAACGGCATTTGCAGATCCGGTGTAATGCGCATTGACCAGTTAAAGCTATAAGCATCTCCGGTATCGCGGCGATTTTCTTTCACCAACGGCATCGCCTTTTTCATCTGCCGGGCCACTTCAGCCGCGCCATCAATGATGATGCGATAATGGCGACGTGCGTTTTCTCCCAGCGTATGCACAACAAACTCGTCCAGTACGCGGAAGTAATCGGCGCTCTCTTTCGGTCCGGTGAGGATTAATGGCAATACCTGATTTTTGTTCGCCGGATTCATCAAAATCCCTAATAAATACAGCAACTCTTCAGCCGTACCCACACCGCCAGGGAAGATAATGATGCCGTGGGCGATACGCACGAACGCTTCCAGGCGTTTTTCAATATCCGGCATGATGATCAGTTCGTTAACCAGCGGGTTAGGTGGTTCAGCGGCGATGATCGATGGCTCCGTCATGCCAATAAAACGGCTGTCTTTGTAACGTTGCTGAGCGTGACCGACCGCCGCGCCTTTCATCGGCGCTTCCATCGCTCCCGGACCACAGCCAGTGCAGATATTTAGCTCGCGCAGACCGAGCTGATTACCGACGCGACGAGCGTACAGATACTCGTTTTCGTTAATTGAGTGACCGCCCCAGCACACCACCATATTCGGCGCTTCGCCAACATGCAGCGCGCGGGCGTTGCGCAATATAGAAAAGACCAGGTTGGTAATATGGACGGAGTTGTCGAGGTTCAGGTTTGGAAAACGAACGGTGTTATGAATTTGCCCGTAAACGAAGAGAATGTCGCGCAGGACCGCAAACAAGTTAGCCTGCAAGGCGCGGATAATACGCCCATCGACGAAAGCCTCTTCCGGTGGATTGATCAGTTCCAGCTTAACGCCGCGTTCACGGCGCAGGACGTTAATGTCAAAATTCTCAAAACGAGACAGCAATTCTTTGCTGTTATCGGTCAGGCTACCGGAGTTCAGAACGGCAAGCGAACAGTTGCGAAACAGTTGATAGAGGTCGCTGCTGGCGGTGCGTTTAAGCATATCCACTTCCAGCTGCGACAACATATCCATGGAGCCAAGCGGGCTAATATGTGTAATCAAGAAAAACTCCTTATGGGACGAATATCGTCATTCCCTTTGATTACAATAGCCCTGCCTGATGATCTTTCACAACCTTATGCGTGAACCCAGTACGCAAAATTGAGAAAAAATTTATTGTCGTACCAGCCGGGTCACCGATGGGACAAAGTCGGTATTGCTGCGCCAGGGATTAATGTCCAGCCCACCGCGGCGAGTATAACGAGCGTAAACGCTTAATTTTTCTGGCTGACAGAAGCGTAACAGGTCATTAAAAATACGCTCTACGCATTGCTCATGGAACTCGTTGTGATGACGGAAAGAGACCAGATAACGCAGCAACTTTTCCCTGTCAATCTTGCGACCTCGGTACTGAATTTGAATTGAGCCCCAGTCTGGCTGGTGAGTTATCAGGCAGTTGGATTTCAGCAAGTGGCTAACCAGCGTCTCTTCCACCACGTTCTCGCCGCTGGCGGCATCTTTCAGGTAGTCGGTGGTGAACTCATAGTTATCAATGGCGATATCCTGGTCATCAATGCAGATGCCATTAAAATGGCCTATTGGCTGGCCTTCCAGTTCATCAAGGCGATACAACGCTACACTGACCGCACCCTGGGCACAGGCGCTTAAATCACGTTCCAGCGTCTGGCGCACCTCATCCCAGTTGTTAAAGCGCGTCTGGTTAAAGCTATTGAGATACAGTTTGAAGCTTTTCGATTCAATGAGATTCACGCTGGTGTAATCAAGTTCGACATGACCGACGGCGACCTGCGGCAAACCTTTCGCGTTCAGCCAGGAAAGTTCATATAGCGTCCAGATATCCGCACCGTGAAATGGCAGATTATCCGCTTTCAAGCCTAGCGGATCGCGATTCAAACTGCGTGGAACGCCTTGCAGCAGGCTGGCGTCATAAGTATCCCGGTAATCGGTTGATTTTCCGAGAGTCAGGCCCGCAAGTGCCTGATGGTTTGTATAAGAAGACATGTTTCACCGTCATAAACCAGATAAACTAAACGGCAAGTGTATCCGGTTTAAGTGAAGAGAGAAATTAGTGGACGAATTGACCGCACAAGCCTTGAAAGATTTTACCGCACGTTACTGCGATGCCTGGCATGAACAGCACAACAGTTGGCCGTTGAGCGAGGAGCTTTATGGCGTTCCCTCGCCATGCATTATTTCAACCACCAACGATGCCGTATACTGGCAACCCCAGCCGTTTACCGGAGAGCAAAATGTGAACGCGGTTGAACGAGCTTTTGATATTGTGATACAGCCTACAATTCATTCCTTTTATACGACCCAGTTTGCCGGGGATATGCATGCGCAGTTTGGTGATATCCCTCTGACATTGCTGCAAACCTGGAGCGAGGACGATTTCCGCCGGGTGCAGGAGAATCTGATTGGACATCTGGTCACTCAGAAACGCCTTAAGCTGTCACCGACACTCTTTATTGCCACGCTGGAAGAAGAACTGGAGGTGATCTCCGTGTGCAATCTCACGGGCGATGTGTGCAAAGAGACGTTGGGAACGCGGAAACGGACGCCTCTGGCCTCAAATCTTGCGGAATTCCTTAACCAACTTAAGCCTCTTCTGTAATCCAAATACCCCGTCTGGTTGTGAGAGATCTCTTACAGACCCTGTAGGAGATCGCCAGGAAATAAGTAAATACTTAAAAAGATAAGAATTGATATTTTTATTTCAAATCAATTTATTATGCTATTTTTTTAATTTTTATATGAAGCTTTCCTTAACATATTGTCTGTAAGCGCCTTGTAAGACTCGGCTAAAAAGACGATTCTATCTTCGTCGACAGGGAGTCAGACAGCGAAGTGAACATCAGGATGATGACACTTCTGAAGGACACGCCAGGATGGTGTTTCAGGGAAAGGCTTCTGGATGAAGCGAAGAGGATAACGCTGGATGCGTTAAAGGACACCTCCAGGATGGAGAATGAGAGCCAGTCAGGATGATTTGGCGGGTCAGGAAGGCCAGGGACGCTTCAGGATGAAGTAATCACGCCGGGGTGGTGTGTGCAGGAAGCAATAGTTCAGGAAGAACGATTGGCCGCAAGGCCAGAGGAAAAGTTGTCAAGGATGAGCAGGGAGCAACAAAAGTAGCTGGAATGCTGCGAAACGAACCGGGAGCACTGTGAATACAGTGCTCCCTTTTTTTATTCCTGCTATCCTTCGCGGCAGTTTTTTCTTCTTGAGGTTGCTTTATGACCACTCATGACCGCGTTCGTCTCCAGTTGCAGGCGCTTGAAGCGCTATTACGTGAACATCAGCACTGGCAGAGCGATGAACCCCAGCCGCATCAATTTGCGAGTACCCAGCCATTCTTTATGGATACGATGGAGCCACTGGAGTGGTTGCAATGGGTACTGATTCCGCGGATGCACGATTTATTAGATAACCACCAGCCTTTACCGGCGGCATTTGCCGTGGCGCCGTATTATGAAATGGCGCTGGCGACGGATCACCCCCAACGCGCGTTAATTCTGGCAGAACTGGAAAAGCTGGATGCTCTTTTTGCGGATGATACTCACTGATGCTGGAAATACTCTACCAGGATGAATGGCTGGTTGCGGTGAATAAACCGTCCGGCTGGTTGGTTCATCGTAGTTGGCTGGATCGTGACGAGAAAGTGGTCGTGATGCAAACCGTGCGTGACCAGATTGGTCAGCATGTTTTTACCGCACATCGCCTGGACCGACCGACTTCCGGCGTGTTACTGATGGGATTGTCCAGCGAGGCCGGGCGGTTGCTGGCGCAACAGTTTGAACAGCACCAAATTCAGAAATGTTACCACGCGATTGTGCGCGGTTGGTTGATGGAAGAGGCGGAACTGGATTACCCACTGGTGGAAGAGCTGGATAAAATCGCTGATAAATTCGCCCGTGAAGATAAAGGTCCACAGCCAGCGGTGACGCATTATCGTGGTCTGGCAACGGTAGAAATGCCGGTGGCGACCGGGCGTTACCCGACGACCCGCTACGGCCTGGTGGAGCTGGAACCAAAAACAGGACGCAAGCACCAGCTACGTCGACATCTCGCTCATTTGCGTCATCCCATTATCGGTGACAGCAAGCATGGCGATTTACGCCAGAATCGCAGTGCGGCTGAACACTTTGGCCTTCAACGGTTAATGCTGCATGCCAGCAAGTTGTCATTAACGCATCCTTTTACGGGGGAGCCGCTCACAATCCACGCGGGTCTGGACAATACCTGGATGCAGGCGCTATCACAATTTGGCTGGCGCGGTCTGCTTCCTGAAAATGAAAGGGTTGAGTTCAGCGAGTCATCGGGTCAGGATGGTGACATAAGTTCCTAATCCAGGGAGAAAACGGTATGGCGGAAATTGGTATTTTTGTGGGCACCATGTACGGCAACGCATTGCTAGTTGCCGAAGAAGCGGAAGCGATTTTGTCCAGACAAGGGCACAAAGCGACTGTATTTGAAGATCCTGAATTAAACGACTGGTTGCCATATCAGGACAAGTATGTACTGGTGGTAACCTCCACGACCGGCCAGGGCGATCTTCCCGACAGCATTGTGCCGCTCTTTCAGGGAATAAAGGATAGCCTGGGGTTCCAGCCGAATCTGCGTTATGGCGTGATTGCGCTTGGCGACAGCAGCTATGTGAATTTCTGCAACGGCGGCAAGCAGTTCGATGCGTTGCTTCAGGAACAGAGTGCGCAGCGGGTGGGAGAAATACTGTTGGTTGATGCCAGTGAGACCCCGGAGCCGGAAACGGTTTCTAATCCCTGGGTTGAACAATGGGCCAGTTTATTGAAATAACATATATGCCCTCTGATAATCAGAGGGCATTAGCCACACAGCAACCACGTTACGATATTCATCTTGCCTGATGCGCCAAATGAATCGGTAATTTGCTTGTTACCCAAGAATTTTGCTGGCTTCACGCGCCACGTTATCCATCTCGTCCAGCAGTTCCAGCAATTCAGGTTCCAGATCTTCTTCTTTGGTACCGCTACGTAGTTGTTGTTCGATGAGTTGGCAGAGATTCTTCATACGCGGTACGCCGCTATAACCGCAACTGCCGTGCAGTTTGTGGATCAAATCAACCAGACCTTCCGGGTTTTCTCCAACTAGCTGCTCTTCTACCTTGTTACGAACTTCTGGCAGGAAATTGAGTAACATTTGCAGCATATCGCGCGCCAGATCGGTTTTGCCGGCAGCCTGGCGTAGCGCCAGTTGCCAGTCGAGAGTCGTATTCTGGTTCACCACAATCTCGTTCACATCTGGCGTCACGACGCGTGAGGAAATACCGCTGCCAGGTTTGTAACGCAACAGTAAATTATGCAATCGCTCTTCTTCAATTGGTTTTGCCAGATAATCACTCATCCCCGCGCCAAGTAGCTTTTCTTTTTGCCCGGCCATCGCATGTGCGGTTACTGCAATAACCGGCGTTTGCTGTTGATGCGGAAGCTGATGAATAAGTTCGCACGCCCGAATACCGTCCATGTCCGGCATCTGAATATCCATTAAGATCAAATCGAAGGGCATCTGTTTCGCCCGTTCAACTGCCTGATGTCCGCTATCGCAAAGCTCAACATGCTGCACCATATCTTCCAGCAATGCGCCGATAAGCTTCAGGTTTGCGGGGTTATCATCAACGGCCATGACCGTCATTGCCAGCTTACGTTCATCGTTGACAGGCAAAAGTGTGTTTTGTTTTTGATGACAAAATTCGGTCAGCGCAGGCAACAGACGTGTAGGTGTTAATGGTTTCAGCAAGCAGGCGCCAATACCATCTTGCTTGAGCTTTTCGGCATTGACCTGAGCATGGCAGGGAAGCGCCAGCATCAGATAATCAGCCATGGATACGGCTTTTAGCAACCGGGCATGTTGCATCGTTAGCGGTTCGCGGAATGTCACGGCGATTCCTAGCAACATCATGTCGTAGTGTTCTGGCGGAAGTGCAGAGAAGCTTGGGCTATAAATCACCTCCAGCGGCGTTTCGCTTAAAATGTCGAGAGTACACTGCGCGGCAGCGGAATTCGGTTCAACATAAGCCAGACGTTTGCCTGCAAGGCACTGTGTGGATGGCCCTTCGATAATAATATTCGGGTTCAGATCGAGATTAATGTGGAACCAGAATGTGGAGCCACGATTCGGCTGGCTATGGAACGAGATATCGCCGCCCATTTCATTAACCAGTTTTTGTGTAATGACCAGTCCCAATCCGGTGCCGCCATGACGACGTGAAATACTGGCATCTGCCTGTCTGAAGGCCTGGAACAAGCGTGATTGATCGCGTTCGGGAATGCCGATACCGGTATCGCGGATCTGCACTTCAATCTGCACTTTGGTATTACTCAACGCACGTTTTTCCACCAGAATATCGATGTTGCCATTCTCGGTGAATTTAATCGCATTCCCCACCAGGTTTGTGATGATTTGCTGTAAACGCAGTGGGTCGCCAATCACGTTATCGGGCACGTCGCTCTTAATATTGAGCGTCAGTTCCAGCCCCTTATCGTGCGATGAGTGGGCCAGCAGTGTCACCACTTCATCCAGCGTGCTACGCAGTGGGAATGGAATGCTTTCCAGAATCAGTTTGCCAGCTTCCAGTTTTGAGAAGTCGAGGACATCGTTAATGATTGCCAGTAAGTTATTTGCCGAACGTTCAATGGTATTCAGGTGATCTCGCTGTGTCGGCGTCAGTTCTGTTTTTAGGGTCAGGCGGGTAAAGCCGATAACACCATTCAACGGCGTACGTAACTCATGCGACATATTTGCCAGGAACTCTGACTTAATTCGCGCCGCTTCCTGGGCGCGTTTTTTCGCTAGATCTAACTCAACGTTCTGAATTTCCATCTGCTCCAGCGTTTCACGCAGATCGGATGTCGCCTGGTCGATATTGTGCTGCATCTCTTCGTGATAAGCCGCCAGCGACATTGCCATTGAATTAATGCCGTTTTTCAGCATATCCAGTTCGCCGAGCATAAAACCTTCTACGCGGCTATCGAGTTGCCCACGGCGAATGCGGTCGACGGTATTCACCATGTTGCGAATCGGGCCGGTTACATCACGCATTAAGCGCCAGCCAAAAATAAGCGCAATACCAATACAAAACAGCATCATCACGCTGGAAATGAAGATCTCTTTATATTGCTGTAGCCGTACCGATTTCAGATCCAGTTCAAGGGCAATATATCCCAACATATTCTGACTATTTTTAGCATCGCTGCTGGGGGATTCGTCGGGAGAATAACTCTCAGAAATAATTGGCGTGCGCAGGATCATAATATCGCCGTCGCGTGTGACGGTGAGCTGGCGTGGGAACGGTACATTGCTGTCGAGCTGCATTACCGAAGGGTCAAGTTGAAAATTGGAAGTGACAAACAGGTGGTTATTTTCGTCATAAACCGAAATAGCGCGCACAATATCGGAATGGCGACGATGCAGAACGCTTATCAATTGCCCGATAGATTCGCGATTTTGCAGACTCATGCCATATTCGGTAGAAACCGCCAGCGGTTCAATAATACTGGCGCCGGCATCTTCCAGTTGACGCTGCAAGTCGTTATAGCGATGCACGACGAAAAAGATACTAAGCAATAACCCAATAAGGACGGTCGGCGCCAGGATCAGAATCATCATGCGTGCGCGCAGGCTGTAGTTGGTCATGGAGTTCCGTTATGGGACAATTAAGGTCACACTGTTAAATTGAGAAAGTCTCGCCAATGGCGCAATTCTACTCTGCAAAACGGCGCGTGACGACGCGTCAGATCATAACCGTTTCAGTCAATGACCTCGACTCTTTTGGTCAGGGTGTGGCGCGGCATAACGGAAAAACGTTATTTATCCCTGGATTATTACCGCAAGAAAACGCGGAAGTTACTGTTACAGAAGATAAAAAACAGTATGCTCGCGCTAAAGTCGTGCGCCGGTTAAGCGACAGCCCAGAGCGTGAAACGCCGCGCTGTCCTCATTTTGGCGTATGCGGCGGCTGCCAGCAACAACACGCCAGCGTTGAGTTACAGCAACGTAGCAAAAGCGCGGCGCTTGCCCGATTAATGAAACACGACGTTTCTGATGTTATCGCGGATACCCCCTGGGGCTACCGACGCCGTGCGCGTTTAAGTCTGAATTATCTGCCGAAAACGCAGCAACTTCTGATGGGATTTCGTAAATCCGGCACCAGTGACATTGTTGATATCAAACAATGCCCTATTTTAGTGCCCCAACTTGAAGCATTGCTGCCCAAAGTCAGGGCATGTCTGATGAGTTTGCAAGCAATACGTCATCTTGGGCATGTTGAGCTGGTGCAGGCAACCAGCGGCACGCTGATGATTTTACGCCATACTGCACCGCTCAATTCGGCTGATCGCGAAAAACTGGAACGCTTTTCGCATTCTGAAGGCCTGGATCTGTATCTCGCCCCTGATAGTGAGATACTCGAAACCGTATCTGGGGAGATGCCCTGGTATGATGCAAATGGGTTGCGCTTAACCTTTAGCCCGCGTGATTTTATTCAGGTCAACGCAGGCGTGAACCAAAAAATGGTGGCGCAGGCGCTGGAATGGCTGGATGTACAGCCAGACGATCGTGTGCTGGATCTGTTCTGCGGCATGGGGAATTTTACTCTTCCTGTCGCTACTCGTGCGGCAAGCGTCGTCGGCGTGGAAGGTGTGCCTGCGCTGGTGGAAAAAGGTCAGGAGAACGCGCGTCTTAATGGCTTACATAATGTGACGTTTTATCACGAAAATCTTGAAGATGATGTCACAAAGCAGCCATGGGCGAAAAACGGTTTTGACAAAGTGTTACTGGACCCGGCGCGTGCAGGTGCCGCAGGTGTTATGCAACAAATTATAAAACTGGAACCCATTCGTATTGTTTATGTATCCTGTAACCCTGCAACGCTGGCTCGGGATAGCGAAGCGTTATTAAAAGCAGGATATACCATTGCGCGACTGGCGATGCTGGATATGTTCCCGCACACGGGGCATCTGGAATCGATGGTGCTTTTCTCGCGCGTTAAATAGTTGCGACTTGCCGATTTCGGCAGGTCTGGTCCCTAAAGGAGAGGACGATGGTTGCGGTAAGAAGTGCACATATCAATAAGGCTGGTGAATTTGATCCGCAAAAATGGATCGCAAGTCTGGGTATTGCCAGCCAGAAATCGTGTGAGTGCTTAGCCGAAACCTGGGCGTATTGTCTGCAGCAGACGCAGGGGCATCCAGATGCCAGTCTGCTGTTGTGGCGTGGTGTCGAGATGGTAGAGATACTCTCGACATTAAGTATGGATATTGACACGCTACGAGCGGCGCTGCTCTTCCCTCTGGCTGATGCCAATGTAGTCAGTGAAGATGTACTGCGTGAAAGCGTCGGTAAGTCGGTGGTCAACCTTATTCACGGCGTGCGGGATATGGCGGCAATCCGCCAGTTGAAAGCCACGCACACCGATTCCGTTTCCTCCGAACAGGTTGATAACGTTCGCCGGATGTTGCTGGCGATGGTCGATGACTTCCGTTGCGTGGTCATCAAACTGGCGGAGCGAATTGCTCATCTGCGCGAAGTGAAAGACGCGCCGGAAGACGAACGCGTGCTGGCGGCAAAAGAGTGCACCAATATCTACGCGCCGCTGGCGAACCGTCTTGGGATCGGACAACTGAAATGGGAACTGGAAGATTACTGCTTCCGTTATCTCCACCCGACGGAATACAAGCGCATCGCCAAACTGCTGCATGAGCGCCGTCTCGATCGCGAACACTACATTGAAGAGTTTGTCGGTCATCTGCGCGCAGAGATGAAAGCCGAAGGTGTTAAAGCTGAGGTATATGGCCGCCCGAAACACATCTACAGCATCTGGCGCAAAATGCAGAAAAAGAATCTCGCCTTTGATGAGTTATTTGATGTGCGTGCGGTACGTATCGTCGCGGAACGTCTACAGGATTGCTACGCTGCATTGGGGATAGTGCACACTCACTATCGTCATCTGCCTGATGAGTTTGACGATTATGTCGCAAACCCAAAACCTAACGGTTATCAGTCGATTCATACCGTTGTATTGGGGCCGGGCGGGAAGACGGTCGAGATCCAGATCCGCACCAAACAGATGCATGAAGATGCCGAACTGGGCGTTGCTGCGCACTGGAAATACAAAGAAGGCACGGCTTCTGGCGGGGCTCGTTCGGGACATGAAGACCGTATTGCCTGGCTGCGAAAACTGATAGCGTGGCAGGAAGAGATGGCGGATTCCGGCGAAATGCTCGACGAAGTGCGCAGTCAGGTCTTTGATGACCGGGTGTACGTCTTTACGCCGAAAGGTGATGTCGTTGATTTGCCTGTGGGATCAACGCCGCTGGACTTTGCTTACCACATCCACAGCGACGTTGGACACCGCTGTATAGGGGCCAAAATTGGCGGACGTATTGTGCCGTTTACCTATCAGTTGCAGATGGGGGACCAGATTGAAATTATCACTCAGAAACAGCCAAACCCTAGTCGCGACTGGTTAAATCCAACCCTGGGATATGTTACAACCAGCCGTGGACGCTCGAAAATTCACGCATGGTTCCGTAAACAGGATCGCGACAAAAACATTCTGGCCGGGCGGCAAATCCTGGACGAC
Source organism: Escherichia albertii NBRC 107761 = DSM 17582 (assembly GCF_000759775.1). GTDB lineage: Bacteria > Pseudomonadota > Gammaproteobacteria > Enterobacterales > Enterobacteriaceae > Escherichia > Escherichia albertii. The sequence goes on along the minus strand of NZ_BBMY01000006.1, from coordinate 10,956 downwards.
GAACTGGAACATCTGGGGATCAGCCTGAAAGAAGCGGAAAAACATCTGCTGCCTCGCTACAACTTCAATGATGTCGACGAGTTGCTGGCGGCGATTGGCGGCGGAGATATCCGTCTCAATCAGATGGTGAACTTCCTGCAATCGCAATTTAATAAGCCGAGCGCCGAAGAACAGGATGCTGCCGCGCTGAAACAGTTGCAGCAAAAAAACTATACGCCGCAAAATCGCAGTAAAGATAACGGTCGCGTGGTAGTAGAAGGCGTCGGCAACCTGATGCACCATATCGCGCGTTGCTGCCAGCCGATTCCAGGTGATGAGATTGTTGGTTTCATTACCCAGGGACGCGGTATTTCAGTGCATCGTGCAGACTGTGAGCAACTGGCAGAACTGCGTTCACACGCGCCGGAACGTATTGTTGACGCGGTATGGGGAGAGAGCTACTCAGCCGGGTATTCGCTGGTGGTCCGTGTAATGGCCAATGATCGCAGTGGGTTATTGCGTGATATCACCACTATCCTCGCTAACGAGAAGGTGAACGTGCTTGGCGTTGCCAGCCGTAGCGACACTAAGCAGCAACTGGCGACCATCGACATGACTATTGAGATTTACAATCTGCAAGTGCTGGGCCGCGTGCTGGGTAAACTCAACCAGGTGCCAGATGTTATCGACGCGCGTCGGTTGCACGGGAGCTAGTTTTAAATTTGTTCGTGTCTACAAGTAGATTGAGACAGATGGCAAACGCAAAATTGCCTGATGCGCTGCGCTTATCAGGCCTACATGTTTCTCGCAATATTTTGAATTTGCGAGATTTTGTAGGCCGGATAAGGCGTTCACGCCGCATCCAGCATGAACAAAGCGCACTTTGTCAATAATCTGTTTAAAAGGAATTACAACTCACTTCTGTTCTGGTCACAGGCTTTCACCTGACAGACCCGCAATTTTCAGGACATACCAATGAATCAAATTGACCGTTTGCTCACTATTATGCAGCGTCTTCGTGACCCGGAAAGTGGTTGCCCGTGGGATAAAGAGCAGACATTTTCTTCTATTGCGCCTTACACCCTTGAAGAAACCTACGAAGTGCTGGATGCCATCGCCCGTGAAGATTTTGACGATCTGCGCGGTGAACTCGGCGATCTGCTGTTTCAGGTCGTGTTTTATGCACAAATGGCCCAGGAAGAAGGTCGCTTTGACTTTAATGATATTTGCGCTGCAATTAGCGATAAATTAGAACGTCGCCATCCGCATGTTTTTGCTGACGGTTCTGCCGGGAGCAGCCGCGAAGTTCTCACCCGTTGGGAGCAAATCAAAACCGAAGAGCGCGCGCAGAAAGCGCAGCATTCGGCGCTGGATGATATTCCCCGCAGTCTCCCTGCTTTAATGCGGGCGCAAAAAATCCAGAAACGTTGCGCCAACGTTGGCTTCGACTGGACGACGTTAGGCCCGGTGGTCGATAAAGTCTACGAAGAGATTGACGAGGTAATGTACGAGGCCCGGCAGGCTGTTGTAGACCAGGCTAAACTGGAGGAGGAAATGGGTGACCTGCTGTTTGCGACGGTCAATCTGGCCCGCCATTTAGGGACAAAAGCGGAAATCGCATTGCAAAAAGCCAATGAGAAATTCGAGCGCCGTTTTCGCGAAGTGGAGCGTATTGTTGCCGCGCGTGGACTGGAAATGACAGGTGTTGATCTCGAAACAATGGAAGAAGTCTGGCAACAGGTAAAACGGCAGGAAATTGATCTCTAAGGGATTTACGCGGTCAAGCGCCTTTTGTGTCATTTTTTAAATGACAAGCGCTTGATTTGCGTCAAAAACATTTACCCCAAAGGGGCTATTTTCTCACTCCTGATTTCAATCGTGCGCTGGCGAAGAGGAGGGATAATGAAAGTTTGTGGCACAGGTCATGTTCGGGTATACTGCTTTCCCGTCCTGGTTATTCCATCGTCTTTTCAACCTAACTTCTCAGGTTCAGCATGACAACGAACTATATTTTTGTGACCGGCGGGGTCGTATCCTCTCTGGGTAAAGGCATTGCCGCAGCCTCCCTCGCAGCCATTCTTGAAGCCCGTGGCCTCAATGTGACCATCATGAAGCTGGATCCGTACATCAACGTCGATCCAGGTACTATGAGCCCAATCCAGCACGGGGAAGTGTTCGTTACTGAAGACGGCGCTGAAACCGATCTGGACCTGGGGCACTACGAGCGTTTCATTCGCACCAAAATGAGCCGCCGCAACAACTTCACCACGGGTCGTATTTACTCTGACGTTCTGCGTAAAGAACGCCGCGGCGACTACCTCGGCGCAACCGTACAGGTTATTCCGCACATCACCAATGCAATCAAAGAACGCGTGCTGGAAGGCGGCGAAGGTCATGATGTCGTACTGGTAGAAATCGGCGGTACTGTAGGTGATATTGAATCCCTGCCATTCCTCGAAGCGATTCGCCAGATGGCTGTTGAAATTGGCCGCGAGCACACGCTGTTTATGCACCTGACACTGGTGCCATACATGGCAGCGTCTGGTGAAGTCAAAACCAAACCGACTCAGCACTCAGTAAAAGAGCTGCTTTCCATCGGTATCCAGCCTGACATCCTGATTTGTCGTTCAGATCGCGCCGTTCCGGCGAACGAACGTGCGAAGATTGCATTGTTCTGTAATGTTCCAGAAAAAGCGGTTATTTCTCTGAAAGACGTCGATTCCATCTATAAAATTCCGGGCCTGTTGAAATCTCAGGGGCTGGACGATTATATTTGTAAACGATTCAGCTTGAACTGCCCGGAAGCGAATCTGTCCGAATGGGAACAGGTTATCTTCGAAGAAGCGAATCCGGTGAGTGAAGTCACCATCGGTATGGTCGGCAAGTACATTGAACTGCCGGATGCTTATAAATCCGTGATTGAAGCACTGAAACACGGCGGGCTGAAAAATCGTGTCAGCGTCAACATCAAACTGATCGATTCACAAGATGTTGAAACACGCGGTGTTGAAATTCTTAAAGGTCTGGACGCGATCCTCGTACCTGGCGGTTTCGGCTATCGTGGCGTAGAAGGCATGATTACTACCGCGCGTTATGCGCGTGAGAACAATATTCCTTATCTGGGCATTTGCCTGGGTATGCAGGTGGCGTTGATTGATTACGCTCGCCATGTTGCCAATATGGAGAACGCCAACTCTACGGAATTTGTGCCAGACTGTAAGTACCCGGTTGTGGCGCTGATTACCGAGTGGCGTGATGAAAACGGCAACGTTGAAGTTCGTAGCGAGAAGAGCGATCTCGGCGGCACCATGCGTCTTGGCGCACAGCAGTGCCAGTTGGCTGACGATAGCCTGGTTCGTCGGCTGTACAACGCGCCGACGATTGTTGAGCGTCATCGTCACCGCTACGAAGTCAACAACATGCTGTTGAAACAGATTGAAGATGCAGGTCTGCGCGTTGCGGGCCGTTCCGGGGATGATCAGTTGGTCGAGATCATCGAAGTTCCGAACCATCCGTGGTTTGTGGCTTGTCAGTTCCATCCGGAGTTTACTTCTACTCCACGTGATGGCCACCCGCTGTTTGCTGGCTTTGTAAAAGCCGCCAGCGAGTTCCAGAAGCGTCAGGCGAAGTAAGTAAAAAAGTTAGAACGGCAACGCGTACCCAGGGTACGCGTTGTTTGTCTGGAGTTTCAGTTTAACTAGTGACTTGAGGAAAACCTAATGTCCAAAATCGTAAAAATCATCGGTCGTGAAATCATCGACTCCCGTGGTAACCCGACTGTTGAAGCCGAAGTACACCTGGAGGGTGGTTTCGTCGGTATGGCAGCTGCTCCATCAGGCGCTTCTACTGGCTCCCGTGAAGCACTGGAACTGCGCGATGGTGACAAATCCCGTTTCCTGGGCAAAGGCGTAACCAAAGCTGTTGCTGCGGTTAATGGTCCGATCGCTCAGGCGCTGATTGGCAAAGATGCCAAAGATCAGGCTGGCATTGACAAGATCATGATCGACCTGGACGGCACCGAAAACAAATCTAAATTCGGCGCAAACGCAATCCTGGCTGTATCTCTGGCTAACGCCAAAGCTGCTGCAGCGGCTAAAGGTATGCCACTGTACGAGCACATCGCTGAACTGAACGGCACTCCGGGCAAATACTCCATGCCGGTTCCGATGATGAACATCATCAACGGTGGTGAGCACGCTGACAACAACGTTGATATCCAGGAATTCATGATTCAGCCGGTTGGCGCGAAAACTGTGAAAGAAGCCATCCGTATGGGTTCTGAAGTTTTCCATCACCTGGCAAAAGTTCTGAAAGCGAAAGGCATGAACACTGCTGTTGGTGACGAAGGTGGCTATGCGCCGAACCTGGGTTCCAACGCTGAAGCTCTGGCTGTTATCGCTGAAGCTGTTAAAGCGGCTGGCTATGAACTGGGCAAAGACATCACTCTGGCGATGGACTGCGCAGCTTCTGAATTCTACAAAGACGGTAAATACGTTCTGGCTGGCGAAGGCAACAAAGCGTTCACCTCTGAAGAATTCACTCACTTCCTGGAAGAACTGACCAAACAGTACCCGATCGTTTCTATCGAAGACGGTCTGGACGAGTCTGACTGGGACGGTTTCGCATACCAGACCAAAGTACTGGGCGACAAAATCCAGCTGGTTGGTGATGACCTGTTCGTAACCAACACCAAGATCCTGAAAGAAGGTATCGAAAAAGGCATCGCTAACTCTATCCTGATTAAATTCAACCAGATCGGCTCTCTGACCGAAACTCTGGCTGCAATCAAGATGGCTAAAGATGCTGGTTACACTGCAGTTATCTCTCACCGTTCTGGCGAAACTGAAGACGCTACCATTGCTGACCTGGCTGTTGGTACCGCTGCAGGCCAGATCAAAACTGGTTCTATGAGCCGTTCTGACCGTGTTGCTAAATACAACCAGCTGATTCGTATCGAAGAAGCTCTGGGCGAAAAAGCACCGTACAACGGTCGTAAAGAGATCAAAGGCCAGGCATAAGTCTGACTTTATCTGATTTAAAAATGCCAGCCTTCGGGCTGGCATTTTTTATGGCTGAGTTACCAGCGACCGGACGCGCCGCCGCCTCCTGAAGAACCGCCACCGCCGCTAAATCCACCTCCGCCGCTAAACCCACCACCACTTGAGCCTCCACCGGAAGAGGATGAAGAAGAACTTTTTCTTGAAGCTCTTTCTTTACCGAGTTTCTTGTATTTGGCGCGTAGTTTTTTATTAACGATGAGCCAAAAGTTAAGCAACGCTATGATCGCGAAAGGCGTTAACATACCGCAAGCAACGATTAAAGAGGTCCATGGTCCAGGTTCGGCAACATAGAGGAATACCATCCCGTAAATTGCGCCAGTGAGTGCTATCCATAGTAGATTCGATGGATCGGTAAAAACAATAAAGTATGAAAGTACTGCCAGCAAAAGAATTACAGCAAGCGATAATGGAATAGGGGGATTAATACGGTAATAATTTCCTCTATCTTCTGGCAATTCACCATTCAACAGAAGTGCGCCAATATTTTCGCTTGCCAGTGTTAATCCACCCATAAGGTTATCGCTTTTGAAGGCAGGGATCAATATATCATTGATAATCTTCGCTGCTCGCAGGTCAGTAACCACCCCTTCCAGCCCATAGCCCACTTCTATACGAACAGTATGATCTTCCCTGGCAACCAGAAGTAAAATACCATCGTTTCGCTGCTTATCTCCCAGTTTCCAGCTATCAAAAACGCGTGTTGCATATTGTTCAATGGTATCGTCACCGGTGGACGGCACTATTAATACGGCGACCTGTGCCTGTGTTTTATGTGTAATATCCTGCAGCTGTTGTGTCAGTGATTGCTGTTCAGACGTGTTTAATGTACCGGTAATATCGGTCACCTGTTGGCGCAACTCCGGTACAGCCATTTGCTGGGCAACCACCGGAAAGCACCACAAAGTGAGGAGAAAAAGGATTAAACGCATAACGATCACTAACGGCCGGACGCGCCGCCGCCTCCTGAAGAACCGCCACCGCCGCGGAAAGAATTTCCCGACGAAGAGCGAGAATGAGCATTACGACTCCCCATTTTCCTGTTGCTTTTATGTCCTGATTCCAGTTTAAGATTGCCGGTAAATATGGACATAATGATCAGCAGAACGATGCCAGCAACGGTGATTGGGCCGATAAAATAATCAATTAGCCCAATAATTGTTGATATTAATGCAATATCTTTATTACTGGCGAATACCAGACTCCATCCCGCAACAATTATCAGCAGCACGACAAGCAATGAATTTCGTCCTGATTCAGGAATCTGCTGGGGGGGCTTCATTTTAGTGTTTTTATTTTTGGGTGCCTGCGTCATAGGAAATGCGCGACACATATGAAAAATTACCGTGAGACGCTGCCAGCAGATTGCGGCGAAAAATAAACTGAAACAAACGATCGATACCCGCCGAATGATGACATCGTCCTGAAAGAAGAAAAACCAGACCATGGGAGTAATCATCGATATCATCCATATGCCAGGCCCTGGACGGCGGGTAAATCGCCAGAGGACAACGATGGCAACGATCATCAGCAATGTCCAGGCAAGACACGGCAGCGAGCGTTGCGGATTAGCAAACAGATGATTTGCCAGAGCATCCAGTGGGCTGAGACTGGCTTTGGTATGCGTAAACAGGACAATGCCTTCAATTCCACGCGTTAACCCGGCGAAGAGATTGTTTTTTTCAAACTCCGATTGCATTCGGTAGCGAATAATTTGCGCGGCTTGCTCCGGTGGCAGTATCTCTTCAAGGCCAGGGCCCATCTTTAATGCTACCTGTCGCTTCGGCCACATAACCATGACTAAGATACCTTCTCCATATCTTTGCCCTTCGGTAGGTTTCCAGTGATATAACCCGTACGCCTGGGAGGCCGCCAGTTTAATGCTTTTACCTTCAGTGGTTGGCGTTACCAAAACAGCAACCTGGACGTGATTTTGTTGCTCAAGTGTCTGTAATTGTTGAGTTAAGACGGTTTGTTCTTCTGTCGTTAACATCCCGGTTAAGTCGGTTACAGAAGATGTTTGTTCAGCGGATACGGGAAAACCGCATAGCATCAGAAGTAAGAGAAAAATACGCATTTCAATTCCTTTTGTTACCAGCGCCCTGATGCGCCGCCGCCACCTGATGAACCGCCGCCGCCACTGAAATGATCATTGTCAAAGGAGGATGACGAGGAAGATGATGACGACGAATGCCAGGAGGATGAACGGCTTCTTCCCTCGCGTGATGGCTGGTTGGCATTACGCATCGAATCCCGAACCTTTTTGCCGAAGGGGGTAAAAGCGATAGCGACAGCCAGGAATGGCGTAGCAAAGCAGAGCAATGTTATGAGCACTCCCCAACTTCCGCTGAAGCCTGCTACAGGTAAAACAAAGGCCAGAACAATAGCTACGAAGCAAATCAGTCCCAGCGTTTTGACATATCCTCTGGCAGCAATAAACGTCAGTACTATCGCCCAGACTAATAAAGCCCACCAACCGCTAAAGGGCAAAGGGTGATCGGCCGGTGTTATCGTTGCTAAATTATTCCCCGCCAGACGACTTTCAATATCGCTTATTCCCTTTTGCAAGCCGCCAGCCAGGTCGCCGTTTTTAAATGCTGGAATGATGCTTTTACGAATAATTTGCCCGGACTGTGCATCTGTAATAACGCCTTCCAGTCCGTAGCCGATTTCAATACGCACAGAATGATCCTGCCAGGCAACTAACAGCAGAACGCCATCATCGCGGTTTTTATCACCCGGTTTCCAGCTATCGAATACCCGCGTTGCATACTGCTCTATAGTTTCGTCGCCCGTCGTTTCAACCACTAACACAACCACCTGCGGCTGCTTTTCCTGCGCCAGGGCATTTACTTCACTGTTCGTCAATGTGTCGGTTAAGTCATTCACATACCTGGGTAATTCAGGTACTGGAGTTTGCGTGGCAAACGCAGATGAACAGAAGAAAGCCAGAAGAAAAATAAAAATACGCATAGGGCTTCCTCATTTAATGAGCATTAGCACTCTGGCTAAAATCAATTGTCGGCGCTTTGCTAACAGCGGCGACATCATCCGGTAAATAATTTTTCTTTGGTGTATAATCCATTACTTTTGCAGTTAATACAGCGGGAAATTTGCGGATCGTGACATTATATTGCTCAATGGCTTTAATATATCTTCCTCGTGCGACAGCTATTCGATTTTCACTTCCTTCGAGTTGTACCATTAAATTCTGATAGAGTTCCTGGGCCTTTAATTCAGGATAACGCTCACTAATAATCGTTAACTGACCGAGAGTACGGGATACCTGCGCCTGAGCTTGTTGCCAGGCTTGTAGTTTTTGCTCATCCCCTGGGGCCAGTTGTAAGTCATTACTGGCGCGGTTAGCCTGACTACGCGCCAATGTTACGGCTTCCAGTACTTCTTTTTCATGGCTGGAATAACCTTTAATACTGGCGACAAGATTGGGAATAAGATCGGCGCGACGCTGATATTGATTTAATACTTCTGACCAGGATGCATTGACTTGCTCATCATAGGTCTGAATATCGTTATAACCGCAACCTGATAAATTGAAAATAAATATAATGAATATTTTGAACATATATAAATCCCTTTTTTTAATTCCTCAAGACATAATACGCCGCTTCATTTTATTCTTTATGATCTGAGCCGCTTTTTACCTTAAAGCTGCATGTAACAGAATGTTAATAAGACATGATTGTTTTGGCAGGATCTGCAATAATTAACAATTATCCACTTTACAGAGAATGCTATGCAGTACCCGATTAACGAGATGTTCCAGACCCTGCAAGGTGAGGGTTACTTTACCGGCGTCCCCGCCATTTTTATTCGTTTACAGGGATGCCCGGTCGGCTGTGCCTGGTGTGATACCAAACACACGTGGGAAAAGCTTGAGGATCGGGAAGTTTCTCTTTTCAGTATTCTGGCGAAAACGAAAGAGAGTGATAAGTGGGGGGCGGCGAGCAGTGAAGATTTGCTGGCAGTCATTGGTCGTCAGGGATACACCGCACGTCACGTGGTGATTACCGGTGGTGAACCCTGCATTCATGATTTACTGCCTCTGACGGATTTGCTTGAAAAAAACGGTTTTAGCTGTCAGATAGAAACCAGCGGCACTCACGAAGTACGTTGCACACCGAATACCTGGGTTACTGTTTCGCCAAAACTGAACATGCGCGGCGGCTATGAAGTCTTATCGCAGGCACTGGAGCGCGCTAACGAAATTAAACATCCTGTTGGGCGTGTTCGTGACATCGAAGCGCTGGATGAGCTATTGGCAACGCTGACCGATGATAAACCACGAGTCATTGCACTGCAGCCGATTAGCCAAAAGGATGATGCCACACGTTTGTGCATTGAAACCTGCATTGCGCGTAACTGGCGTTTGTCGATGCAAACACATAAATATTTAAATATTGCCTGATTAAACATTTATAAGCGTTATAAATGGGTGGAACCTGTAAAAACTTCCACTCATTTATATTCTTTGTCGCCTCTGAAATTCCTCCATTTTGCCTATCCTGGACTAATCATTGCCATTCTCTACAAATTCTGTGGCGTTAATTTTTCGTTGGAGTGAAAATTATTGCGGTAGAGTTTGGTGGATTTTAGTTTGTATAGAATCACTTTAAATATTTAACTTTTCACTCAATGGATTAAGTGCTCTTTAACATAATGGATGTGTTGTTTGTGTGATCCTGTAAAGTTGGTAGATTGTGACTGGCTTAAAAAATCATTAATTAATAATAGGTTATGTTTAGAGGGTTCCCCGCGTTAGCGGGGATAAACCGGATATTGACCGGAGAGAGTGAGCCGGGCGGGGGGGGCCCCGCGTTAGCGGGGATAAACCGCTGTCAGATTTTCCGCCGCTGCTGGCATCATTGGGTTCTCCGCGTCAGCGGGGATAACCATTTAGGTATGTTCAGGCCGGGCAGTTTCCCGCCCGGTTTTCCTCATTTAGGCATTCGACCAGCTCTGGATTGAATCTGCATTCCCTAACTCACCATGCATCACTTCATACGATTTTTTCAGAATCACATCGGTGTGTTTGGTTAGGTCTTTGAAAATGCCCTTATTCATTGCGTCGTAGCGTTTGGCATTGCTCTCAACAGGCATAAAGACATCTTTCACGCGAACCATTTTGTCGACAGCCGTTGCGTAATCTGGGTATAACCCCAGTCCTACCGTCGTATTGATCGCCGCTCCCAGGCTTGCACAGCCGTTAATGGCGTTACGTCGTGCCGGAAGGTTGAACACATCGGCAAAAATCTGCATAAACAGATCGCTGTTCGAACCGCCGCCAGTAATGATTACATGCTTCGCAAAGTGATTCATTTCATTACACATATTGTCGTAATTATTCTTCAGCGTCAGCGCCACGCTTTCCAGAATCGAACGATAAATCCAAGCGTAATCCATGCTGGAATCAAAACCGATCATAATCCCGCGTTTATACGGTTCCCACGGATTGGTCAGCCAGTCCAGCACCGTCATCAGCCCATTACAGCCGGGCGGCACGCAAGAGGCTTTTTTGTTGAGCAAATCTTCCGGCGAAAGATCCAGTGCTTTACCGTTCATCATCAACGCGATGTAGGTGCCAAGAGAAATTACTGCCGTTTCATCATCCAGTAACCCAGCTCCCAGTGCCTCTACGGGTTTATCGCTGGTGGTACAAACAACCGGCAGCCCAGCCGGGAAATGTGTCGCCAGCGCGGCTTGTGGTGTGATATGCCCAAGAACGGTACCCGGCATTTGCACATCAAAAAGCATCTGGCGGGGAATATTAAACTTCTCCATTACCGCAGCATCTTCACTCCATGCCCAGGTCTTATAATCCACCGGCCACTGACCAAAATAGTTGGCGATATTGTCCTTAAATTCGCCCGTTAAGCGATGCGTCAGGTAACCCGAAAAAGGG
>NZ_BBMY01000007.1 GCF_000759775.1 Escherichia albertii NBRC 107761 = DSM 17582 | reverse complement strand
GGATGCACCATTTTCTCCGTAATCTTCAGCGATGAAGATATGGAGGAGGTGGCGGTAACGATCGCCTGCACCAGGAAGGATAACGTTGCTTCAGCAACGGCCCGAAGGGAGAACGCCAGTGAGTCATCCTCCCGGATGCACCATCTTCTCTAAAAATTTCCTTTAAAAAATCTCTCATTTCTAAATAACTATTTTCTCCGTTTCCTGAATATTCTTCTCCTTCGCCATCAGCGACAAAATCAAGCAATTACGCTAAAGTAGCGTCATATTTTTCGACTTGCGAGAAGACCATGTACGAGCGTTATGCAGGTTTAATTTTTGATATGGATGGCACTATCCTGGATACGGAACCGACACACCGTAAAGCGTGGCGCGAAGTATTAGGGCGTTACGGTCTTCGGTACGATGTTCAGGCGATGATTGCGCTTAATGGCTCGCCCACCTGGCGAATTGCTCAGGCGATCATTGAATTGAATCAGGCTGATCTCGACCCGTATGCGCTGGCGCGTGAAAAAACAGAGGCAGTAAGAAGTATGTTGCTGGATAGCGTCGAGCCTCTGCCACTTGTTGAAGTGGTGAAAAGTTGGTACGGCCGTCGGCCTATGGCTGTCGGTACGGGGAGCGAAAGCGCGATAGCAGAGGCGCTGTTAACGCATCTGGGATTACGCCGTTACTTTGACACGGTCGTTGCCGCTGATCACGTCAAACACCATAAACCTGCGCCAGACACATTTTTGTTGTGTGCACAACATATGGGCGTGCAGCCAGCTCAGTGCGTGGTCTTTGAAGATGCTGATTTCGGTATTCAGGCAGCTCGCGCCGCAGGTATGGACGCTGTGGATGTTCGCTTGTTGTGAGTGAAGCGTTATCGCTCTTCTCGTTGTTTGCCAGCAGTTTTCTCAGCGCTACACTATTACCCGGTAATTCCGAAATAGTTCTGGTGGCAATGTTGCTTTCCGGGGTGAGTCATCCCTGGGTTTTAGTATTAACAGCAACAATGGGTAATAGCCTTGGAGGGCTAACTAACGTTATCCTTGGGCGCTTCTTTCCATTGCGCGAAACATCGCGCTGGCAAGAGAAAGCCACCGGCTGGCTGAAACGCTATGGCGCAGTCACACTATTACTTAGCTGGATGCCAGTGGTTGGCGATTTACTGTGTCTGTTAGCGGGATGGATGCGCATTTCCTGGGGACCAGTAATCATTTTTTTGTGCCTTGGTAAAGCGTTGCGCTATGTTGCGATTGCAGCAGCCACCGTTCAGGGCATGATGTGGTGGCACTAATTGTAGGCCTGCACACATGGCCACCATTACAGTTATGCTAATTAAAACGATTTTGACAGGCGGGAGGTCAATTTGATCCCGGACGTATCACAGGCGCTGGCCTGGCTGGAAAAACATCCTCAGGCGTTAAAGGGGATACAGCGTGGGCTGGAGCGCGAAACTTTACGTGTAAATGCCGATGGCACACTGGCAACAACAGGTCATCCTGAAGCATTAGGTTCCGCATTGACGCATAAATGGATAACTACCGATTTTGCCGAAGCATTGCTGGAATTTATCACACCAGTGGATGGCGATATTGAACATATGCTGACTTTTATGCGCGATCTGCATCGTTATACGGCGCGCAACATGGGCGATGAGCGGATGTGGCCGTTAAGTATGCCATGCTACATCGCAGAAGGTCAGGATATCGAACTGGCGCAATATGGCAGGTCAAATACCGGTCGCTTTAAAACGCTGTACCGTGAAGGGCTGAAAAATCGCTATGGCGCTCTGATGCAAACCATTTCCGGCGTGCACTACAACTTCTCTTTGCCAATGGCATTCTGGCAAGCGAAGTGCGGCGATATCTCGGGCGAAGACGCCAAAGAGAAAATTTCTGCGGGCTATTTCCGCGTTATCCGTAACTACTATCGCTTCGGTTGGGTTATTCCTTACTTGTTTGGCGCATCTCCAGCAATTTGCTCTTCATTCCTGCAAGGTAAACCGACGTCGCTGCCGTTTGAAAAAACCGAGTGCGGTATGTACTACCTGCCGTATGCGACCTCTCTTCGTTTGAGCGATCTTGGCTATACCAATAAATCGCAAAGCAATCTTGGTATTACCTTCAACGATCTTTACGAGTACGTAGCGGGCCTTAAACAGGCAATCAAAACGCCATCGGAAGAGTACGCGAAGATTGGTATAGAGAAAGACGGCAAGCGGCTGCAAATCAACAGCAATGTGCTGCAGATTGAAAACGAGCTATATGCGCCGATTCGCCCGAAACGCGTTACCCGCAGCGGCGAATCGCCATCTGATGCGTTGTTACGTGGCGGCATTGAATATATTGAAGTGCGTTCGCTGGACATCAACCCGTTCTCGCCGATTGGTGTAGATGAACAGCAGGTGCGATTCCTCGACCTGTTTATGGTCTGGTGTGCGCTGGCTGATGCACCGGAAATGAGCAGTAGCGAACTTGCCTGTACACGCGTTAACTGGAACCGGGTGATCCTCGAAGGTCGCAAACCGGGCCTGACGCTGGGCATCGGTTGTGAAACCGCGCAGTTCCCGCTGTCGCAGGTGGGTAAAGATCTGTTCCGCGATCTGAAACGTGTTGCGCAAACGCTGGATAGCATTAACGGCGGCGAAGCGTACCAGAAAGTGTGTGATGAACTGGTCACCAGCTTTGATAATCCCGATCTGACTTTCTCTGCCCGTATCTTAAGGTCTATGATTGATACTGGTATTGGCGGAACAGGCAAAGCGTTTGCTGAAGCGTACCGTAACCTGCTGCGTGAAGAGCCGCTGGAAATTCTGCGCGAGGAGGATTTTGTTGCTGAGCGCGAGGCATCAAAACGTCGTCAGCAGGAAATGGAAGCTGCAGATGCTGAGCCGTTTGCGGTGTGGCTGGAAAAGCACGCCTGACAGAAAAGAAAAAGGCCACTCGGGAGTGGCCAAAATTTCATCTCTGAATTCAGGGATGATGATAACAAATGCGCGTCTTTCATATACTCAGACTCGCCTGGGAAGAAAGAGTTCAGAAAATTTTTAAAAAAATTACCGGAGGTGGCTAAATGCCGTTGTTAGATAGCTTCACAGTCGATCATACCCGGATGGAAGCGCCTGCAGTTCGGGTGGCGAAAACAATGAACACCCCGCATGGCGACGCAATCACCGTGTTCGATCTGCGCTTCTGCGTACCGAACAAAGAAGTGATGCCAGAAAAAGGCATCCATACTCTGGAACATCTGTTTGCTGGTTTTATGCGTAACCATCTTAACGGCAATGGCGTAGAGATTATCGATATCTCGCCAATGGGCTGTCGCACCGGTTTTTATATGAGTCTGATTGGTACGCCAGATGAGCAGCGTGTCGCTGATGCCTGGAAAGCGGCAATGGAAGACGTGCTGAAAGTGCAGGATCAGAATCAGATCCCGGAGCTGAACGTCTACCAGTGTGGCACTTATCAGATGCATTCGTTGCAGGAAGCGCAGGATATCGCCCGTAATATTTTGGAGCGTGGCGTGCGTATCAACAGTAACGAAGAGCTGGCGCTGCCGAAAGAGAAGTTGCAGGAGCTGCACATCTAGTTAGCTCAGGCAGAAGAAGTCGGGCGGTGATATCACTGCCTGGCTTGCCTGATGCGCGATGCTTATCAGGCCTACGTGGAAATCTCAATTTATTGAATTTTCTCACTATTGTAGGCCGGATAAGGCGTCCGCGCCGCATCCGGCATCAAACCGCGAGCAATTTGTCAGCAATATACGAATATCACAGTCTGTTTTTACCGATCAGTCACCCGATATTCCACACTATGCGCTTCATCTGGTTGAGGAACTTCCAGTCTTGAGGCCATTCGCATCACGACCGCTTCAGGCACCGCATACTTGCGCCTAGCATTTTGCTGCTTCCATTGCGCCCATGGTACTTCCAGATAAACGATTTTTGCCCGTGCGCCATAAGCCGTAAACAGACTGATGAGCTGGCTACGCAGCTGGCGGGTAATGTTCGTCGCATTCCAGACGAACGGCTTTTTATGGCGTAAGATGAGCAAACAAAAAGGGAGCCGTAGCTCCCTTTGATAACATTAATGCGCGCCGCCTGCGCCGCCACCTGCGCCAAATGGCGGTTTAGCAAACCACACCAGCCCCAGCAGGACGAGGAATATCCCGGCTGACATCCAGAAGATCTCATTGGCGGAAATAATCAGCCCCTGATTGGTGATCTGCTGGGCAATCCAGCCAGATGCCTGTTGTTGCGTCATCCCCAGCCCTTCCAGTTGACTGTACATCGCCTGGGCGTTCGGATTATACGGATTCACTGACTCGGTCAATTGCGCATGGTGCAGCGACTCGCGATTGGTCCACATGGTCGTGGTGATGGACGTACCGATGGACCCTGCCAGTGTTCGCGTAAAGTTGGAGAGACTTGACGCCGCCGCCAGCCGTTCAGGCGGCAAACCAGACAGCGTAATGGTGGTCAGCGGCATAAAGAAGCAAGCCACCGCGAAGCCCTGGATAAACTGCGGCCAGGCCGACGCGCCAAAATCCATACCTGGTTCAAAGGTATACGCACGCCAGTAGAAGCAGACGGCATACATAATAAAACTAAAGGTTACCAGTCGACGCATATCCAGTTTATGTGCGAAGCGGCCAATAATCGGCGACAGGATCACCGGAATAATCCCTACCGGCGCAGACGCCAACCCTGCCCACGTCGCCGTGTAACCGTAGACCTCCTGTAATAACTGCGGAAGTAAAACAATAGCGCCGAAGTAAAGCATATAGGCGAGGCTGATACATAAGCAGCCAATGGTAAAGTTGCGCGACTTAAACAACGACAGGTCAACTATCGGGTTATCGTCCGTCAGTTCCCAGACAATCAGGAAACTGATAGCCACCACAGCCACCACAGTGAGAATGATAATTTCCTGTGATGAGAACCAGTCCAGTTCTTTACCCCGGTCGAGCATAATCTGCAGGCTGCCGATACCAATCACCAGCAGCGCCAGCCCCACGGCATCAATTCGCCGCCGTTCGGTACGGGTTTCGCGTCCGCGCAGGGTTTGCAGCGTCATCAACACTACTGCTATGCCAATTGGCACGTTGATAAAAAAGATCCAGCCCCAGTGATAATTATCGCTGATATAACCACCAAGGATTGGGCCGCAAATTGGCGCGACAATCACCGTCATCGACCACAACGCCAGCGCAATAGAACGCTTAGCTGGCGGGTAGTTATTCAGCAATAGACTTTGCGAAAGCGGGATCAACGGTCCGGCGACAATCCCCTGAATCACGCGGAAGAAGATCAGCATGTTCAGGCTGCTGGAGACACCACACGCCCACGAAGCAATGGCGAAAGCGATGGTCGACCAGAGGAACAGTTTTACTTCCCCGACACGCTTTGCCAGCCAGCCGGTAAGGGGGATCGAGATGGCATTCGCCACCCCGAAAGAGGTAATTACCCACGTTCCCTGACTGAGCGATGAGCCCAGATTTCCGGCGATAGTGGGGATCGCCACGTTAGCAATGGTGGAGTCCAGCACCTGCATGAATGTCGCCAGCGACAGCGCAATCGTCATAATGATCAGTTGCGCGCCTTCCAGCGGTTTTTGCTGTTGCATCACACACACCTCTGGATTAGCCAGCGTTAGCTTTTACGATGTCGTCGATCAGTTTATTGACAGGTTCCAGGCTGATTTCACGGGCGGTACTTTCCGCTACTGGAGTGGAGCGCACTGTGCTTGCCAGTACCTGACCGTTACGGTTAGTCGTATTGACGCTTACCAGCGTGGATAAACCGATACGCAGCGGGTGCTGTTCCAGTTGTTTCTGGTCCAGTTCGACACGAACAGGAAGACGCTGAACGACTTTGATCCAGTTTCCGGTGGCATTTTGCGCCGGAAGTAGTGAGAACGCGCTACCCGTACCCATATCCAGACCGACCACTTTCCCGGTGTATTTCACATCATCGCCGTAAATATCGGTGGTGATGGTGACCGGCTGACCGATACGCATATTGGCAATTTGCGTCTCTTTAAAGTTAGCATCGACCCACATGTTAGTGGCTGGAACCACTGCCATCAGCGGCGTTGTCGGGCTAATTTGCGCACCAGGCTGTACAGCACGGCGAGAGACATAACCGGTCATCGGGCTGACAATACGAGTACGCTCCAGTGCCAGCCAGGCATTACGCACTTCGGTAGCGGCCTGTTGCACCGCAGGCTGATCTTCCAGTTTAGTCCCCAGAATCATCGCCTGATTGGCATTGTATTGTTGGATGGCGACATCCAGTTGCGCCTGGGCGCTGGTAACGGCGTCGCGGGCGTGTTGCAGCTCTTCGCGGCCAATCAGGTTGGCGTTGCCCAGCGGGACACGGCGGTTGTAGTCGCTCTGTGCTTTCGCGAGGGCGATTTTTTGCACCTCAATATTCGCCTGCAACTGTTTGCTATTAATCATTAACTGGTGGGTCTGGCGCACGCTGGAGGCCAGCGCCGTTTTGGCTTTTTCAAACGCCTGACGGGCATCCGTCGGGTCGAGAGTGACCAATACATCGCCTTCTTTCACAAAGTCGGTGTTATCGGCCCAGACTTTCGTCACGCTGCCCGACACCTGAGACATAATCTGAATCTGATTCCCTGCTACGTATGCGTCATCAGTTTCTTCAAAATGACGCAGTACCAAAAACCAATAAATCCCTGTCGCTACGGCAATAATAATAAAGAGCAAGGTGAGAAGGAGTAGCAGGCGTTTACGCTTGCCGTTCTTCTTTACCGGTTGCTGCGGGGTTTGAGTCTCCGCATTTGCGCTCATAGTGTTCTCCACGATCTTCTTAACTCATCGGCTGAGCCGACCTGCTTGCCAAAAAGGCCAGCACGTTACGATGCTGGCCGGTCAGTTTTTCTTTTATAAATCTGGATTTTTGAGCGAGATGACGCGTTAGCTCATCGCTTCGAGAACCACACCGTCTTGTTCCATCTGGTCGAGACGAGAGAGCAATTTGCGGGTGATTTGCTCGAGTTGATCTTTCTCACTTGCGGTAAGTGAAGACCAGAGTTGATGCAGGCAGTTATGCTGCGGTGGTAGGACCTCGCGCAAAAACTCATGACCTTTTTCCGTTAATTGCAGATGCAGGCAACGGCGATCGTTATCGCTTTCACGACGCTCGATCCAACCACGTTTTTCCAGCTCATCGGCAATACGCGTCGCATTGGTACGGGATGATCCAAGAGCACAACTCAATTCAGAAGGCTGAATACTGTGATTTTCCTGAGACTCCAGCGTAATCAACGCCATAAACAACGTCTCGTTAATCCCCTGAGCCTTCAGCATTTTATTGCGGTTCTCCAACAACTTGCTTTGCATGTGCATACAAAGACGAGTCAGAAGAATCTCCTGATAAGGAAAATCTTCATGGCGGCTGGCGCGAAATTTTAGCATTTGTTCAATGGGCGTAAACGAACTATCCATTTGGGTATGACCTCATTAATTTCAGCCGATATAGTAACGACAGTGACAAATAAAGTAAATGTATTGTTTTATAAAAATCAATTCTTGTGAGTTATATAATCGTCAGCACTTTCCAGGCGAGCCCATAGGCCAGCGCGCTGAGTAGAGTGGGGACGATAATGCTGCGTGTTTTGTAGAAGCTGGCGCCCAGTACCACAAAACCGACCAGCGTGGGCACGAAACGGCGTGAGTCGTGCATCACTTCTGGTGCAGTAGAAACAACCAGCAGAGCGCAAATAGAGGCAATGCCAATGGTGTCGAGCAAAATACCCACCGCGCCGCGTTTGGCTGGACGAGCATTGCCCGCCTGCAGACGCAGTGGTAAATAACGAAAACAGTAATTCGCAGCACCGACCAGTAATCCGAGCAGCAGAACCTCATAGCTCATCAGGTGCTCCTTGCCAGAACGACTGGATGAGCGCGGTGAGGCAACCACAGACAATACCTGCCAGAATGGCGACGGGAATTGAAAACAACGTTACGCCTGCGAGGGCGCCAATTAACGCTGCGGTAACGCAAAGGGATTGTTTGCGTTGGAAAGAGGCGAGCAGGAAACTCATAAAGAGCGCTGGCAGCATAAAGCTTAATGCTGCTTCAACGGCTGGATAACCTTGCAGCAAACCGCTGCCGGAGAATGCCCCTATTACCGTACCAAATACCCACGACGACCACGAACTGAAGGCGATGCCAATCATCCAGTTTTCACTCCAGCGGCGATTATTGCGTACCAGCTTTGCCGTTGCCGCTGCAAAAACTTCGTCTGTCAGGCCAAACGCCCACAGCGCAGTTTTCGATTTTTGCAGATGCCGGGCTATGCGACTACGCAATGACGGGCCATACAAAACATGGCGAACGTCCATTGCCATCACGGTCAGTGCAGCAACCCACAAACTACTCCCGGCCGCCAGCATCGCAGTAATGACGAACTGACTGGCTCCTGCATAAATAATGCAGGAGAAAAAAACACTTTCGAGAGGGGTAAATCCCAGACGGGTCGCATTCAGACCGAAAGCAAAGGCTACCGGAATATAACTAATAACAATCGGTAAACTGTCTTTGCATCCTTCCATGAAGGTCGCCGAATCAGAAACAGGCTGAGGAATTGGACTTTCCATAGAGTGTACGCTTAACGACTGTTAATATTATAAATAGACTGAATGAATATCTTAACCTTATCAGACTGATGGGATTCTTAACACCCTTATCAGTGTAAAGCGACGAAAACGGTTGCTGATTGCTTAATTTGCAGCTTTCTGATGATGAAAACCTCGCCACCAGACCAACAAGTTAACCAGAGCAATCGTCGCGCCAGCCAGACAAACGCCAGCCCAACCAGCATGTTGCCAGGCGGAGGCCGAAATCAACGAGCCGGCTGCGCCGCCCATAAAGTAGCTGGTCATATAACCCGCGGTCAGGCGATTACGCGCATCTGGGTGAATTCGATAAATCACGGTCTGATTAGTGATATGCACGCCCTGGACGGTGAGATCCAGCACCAGGATGCCAATAATCAGCGCCAGCACGGAGGTATGACCGAACCAGATCGCCAGCCATGAAAGTAATAACAGCAGTAAACCAAAAGTCGTTGTGAGGTGCGATTTGCCCTTATCAGCAAAACCTCCCGCTGGACGTGCGCCTAATGCTCCCGCGGCACCTGCCAGGCCAAACAGACCAATCATGCCGTCGCTATAATTAAAGGGCGGTGCAGCGAGCAGAAAAGCCATCGATGTCCAGAGAATACTGAAGTTGGCAAAAGTCAGGCAGCCCAGTACCGCACGGGTGCGTAGTATCTTATCGTGCATAAACATACTGAAAACGGAACCTAACAACTGTGGATAGTTGAGTTGGGTTTCTGATTTCATTTGTGGCAGACCGCGCCATAACGCCAGCGCCATCAGTGCCATTAACACCGATGCAACCCAGAAGACGGTACGCCAGCCGCCGAGGTTTGCCAGCAGCCCGGCAATAGTCCGCGCCAGCAAAATCCCCAACAGCAGGCCGCTCATAATGGTGCCAACCACTTTGCCGCGTTTATCGGGTGAAGCCAGCGTCGCCGCCAGCGGAACCAGAATTTGTGCCACGACCGAGAATAAGCCGGTTAATGCCGTGCCGAGGATCAACATTGCCAGCGACTGACTGCTGGCGGTGAGCAACATGCCTCCGGCTGCCAGTAAGGTCATGAAGACAATCAGGCGGCGGCGTTCAAACATATCCCCGAGGGGGACAAGAAACAGCAGACCGGCGGCATAGCCTAATTGTGCGACGGTGACGATAAAGCCTGCTGAACTGGCGGAAAGGGAAAAGTTACGCGCGATGGTGTCGAGCAACGGCTGGGCGTAATAGTTGCTGGCGACTGCCAGACCGGTGGCGATCGACATCAGCACGATCAGCGCCGGGCTAAGCTCATGATTGGTTTTAGTCATTGTTTTTGTTTATCAGGTGATGATTAGTCTGGAAACCAATCATAGCGGATGTTTATGGATGTCGGGTAAAAAGATAGATTGTTGAAATGTGCGGTGTGGTTTGTAGGCCTGATAAGACGCGTCAGCGTCGCATCAGGCATTGTGCACAAAACGGCGGATGCGGTGAAAACGCCTTATCCGCCCGAATAAAAATTATTTCTGCGCCGCCAGCGCCTCATTCACCCAGCCGTCAAATTGCTGCTGGTGGGCTTTGATCCAGCCATCAACGTGGCCCTGAATATCGCTTTCTGAGGCTTTGCCGTCATGCATAATGGCGTTCTGGGCGTTAATATCCGCCACTGGCAATTGCATAATGGCAAATAGTTTTGCTGCCGCCGGGTTTTTCTCTGCCCAGGCTTTGTTGGCGACAATATGTATGGTACTTACCGGGAAGCCATAATTCGCGCCATTCGGCAGTTTGGTGTCGGCGTTTTTATCTCCCGGCAGTGCGGAGAACGGCACCTGCAACCAGACCACATCTTTCCCCGGTTTTAGTTCATTACTCACCCAGTACGGCGTCCAGGTGTAGTAAAACACCGGCTTGCCCTCTTTGTAACGACTGATGGTATCGGCCATCATTGCCGCGTAGTTCCCCTGATTGTGGGTTACGGTATTGGTCAGGTCATACGCGGCAAGCTGATAGTTGATGGCACCTTCGCAGCCCCAGCCTGGGTTACAACCGGTTAAATCCGCTTTACCGTCGCCGTTGGTATCGAACAGTTTGGCTATTTTCGGATCTTTCAGTTGTGCGATGTTGGTAATTTTATACTGGTCGGCGGTTTTCTTATCGATCAGGTAACCCTGTGCCGCACCGTTAACAAATATCCCTTCACGATAAAATTTCTTATCGCCACCGGCAGCTTTGTACATGTTGTCATGCAGCGGCGTCCAGTTTACTGCGGTAAAGGTCGCATCGCCGGAAGCCAGCGACGTATAGCCAACGTTGTAATCCACTTCGCTGGCCTGGTTGACGGTATAACCTAATTTCTCCAGCGCACGGCTGACCAACAGGGTCTGGAAGGTTTCTTCGGTAATGGTGCTCTGAACCGGGTTTACGGTAATTCCCTTGCCCGGTAGATCGGTAGCAAAAGTTTGTGTAGAGATAAGCGTGGCAAACGCTGTCGCAAAAAGTACGCTATGTCGCATTGTTATTCCTTTTTTTTGGCAGGGGGTAATGCCCGGCGTCACCGGGCAAGTGCATAGTTATTTAATGAATGGACGGGTCAGCAGACCGACAGGGCCAGTGGTATACCAGCGACGGTTGCCGCGACTGCGGGCGTCGCGCCCAACGGCCTGTGTCAGGCGATCGAGGATAATGGCGAGGATCACAATCCCGATGCCGCCAACGGTAGCAAGTCCCATGTCCAGACGACCGATACCGCGCAGTACCATCTGACCCAGCCCGCCGACGGCAATCATCGAGGCGATGACCACCATGGAAAGAGCCAGCATCAGTGTCTGGTTGACGCCCGCCATAATGGTCGGCATCGCCAGCGGTAACTGAACTTTGAACAACATCTGGTGCGGGCTGGCACCGAATGAGCGTGAGGCTTCAATCAGATCCGCCGGAACCTGGTTAATCCCCAGAATAGTCAGTCGGATAATCGGCGGCAGAGCAAAGATGATCGTCACCACTACGCCCGGTACGTTACCAATACCAAACAGCATGACGATTGGCACCAGATAAACAAACGCAGGCGTCGTCTGCATGGCATCAAGCAGAGGACGGATTATTTTTGCTGCCCGTGGGCTTCTCGCCAGCCAGATCCCCAGAGGCAGGCCGATGACGATACAAAACAGCAGGGCGGTTAACACCAGCGCCAGAGTAACCATTGCCTGCGACCAGGCACCGATTGCACCGATGGCAACCAGCGAAATCAGCGTTGCCACGCCCATTCCTGCGCCGGAAATCTGCCAGGCTAACAGGGCGAAAAGGATAATCGCCACAGGCGCGGGCATACCCAGCAGCAGTTGCTGGAAACCGTTGAGGATATAATCCACCGGAACGCGCACGCCCTGAAAGACAGGACGGAAATGGGTAACGACCCAGTCGATCCCTTCAGTTACCCAACTGTCGAGTGGGATCAGCGTTTTATGGAACGGATCCATAATATTGAAATGTTCAGGTGCCGGCGGGGGCGTATTCGTCAGCCAGTCAGCGCCGCCGTCAGTAGGCGTTGTTGCCGGCATTCCCCAGGCGTCTGCGGATTGTGCGGCGCTGTCCGCCGCTGCTGTGGTATCCCACGGATTGTTTTGATCAGCCATTGTTTACCCCCTCACGATCTAAAGCGCGTAGCAGCATCCCTTTGGAAATGATGCCGACATACTGTTGGTCCTCGTCGACCACGGGCACCGCACAGGGTGCCTGTCCGACATGCGAGAGCAACTCGCTGAGAGGCGTTTGCGCATCAACCGCTAAGGGAGTATCAATCAACGCGGCATCAAGACCTTGTTGCTGCGTTAATGCCGCTTTTAACGAATCGATAGACACGGCGCCGACAAATTTATTACCGCGTTCGATGACGTAACCATATTCGCGATCTTCATCCTGCAATAATTTCAGTGCCGAACGCGGGCCGAAGCCGGGCGTTTTACGAATTAAGCCGTTTAGTGTCCGACGAGCAATATCTTTTGCGCTGAACACCTGGCTAATATCGACGCCACGGAAGAAGGTTCGGACATAATCGTTTGCCGGATTATTGAGAATTTCGTCCGGTGTACCGACCTGTACCACTTCGCCATTTTGCATAATGGCAATCCGGTCGCCAATACGCATCGCTTCGTCGAGATCGTGGGAAATAAAGACAATGGTACGTTGATGTTTCGCCTGTAATTTTACCAGCTCATCCTGCATCTCCGTGCGAATTAATGGATCTAGCGCAGAGAAGGCTTCGTCCATTAATAAAATATCTGGATTAATCGCTAATGCACGGGCTAGTCCAACGCGCTGACGCATGCCGCCAGAAAGTTCATCCGGGTAGCTGTGGGCATAATTTTCCAGCCCCACCTGACGCAGAGCATCAAGTGCTTTTTCCCGACGTTCCTCTGCGTTAATTCCCGCTAATTCCATACCGAACGCGGTATTATCCAGCACGGTCATATGCGGCATTAAAGCAAATGACTGAAAGACCATCGCAATCTTTTTTCTGCGCACCTCACGGAGCTCTGCGTCGGATATTTGGGCGATATCGATGCCGTCAATTAGCACTTGTCCACGGGTGGGTTCAATCAGGCGATTGAGAAGACGTACCATTGTAGATTTACCCGAACCGGATAATCCCATGATGACAAATATCTCGCCTTCTTCAATCGCCAGACTGGCGTCTTTTACGCCAAGCGATAGTCCAGTTTTTTCCAGAATTTGTTCTTTTGAAAGTCCCTGTTCGATATATTTGAAAGCTCTCTGTGGATGCTCGCCAAATATTTTATAGAGATTTTTAATTTCTAATTTAATTGCCATGCAATAGAAGGATTCCTGTTATTTGTTTATGTCGATATATTACCCAATAGAAATAGTTACTTTTTTCTACCCTAACATACTGAGAATCTGAGGCAACCCCTGAGGGCAAATGTGGCATGAATATTGATGCGAGCAAATCGCCGGAATTTCCCATGATATAAGGGCTGAGAGCAAATCGAGAAAAGTTGATATTTTTTGTTATAGATAGTGGAAAAATGCCTGAATATTGTGGTTTCAGGCGAATAATGCAACAGAGAATCAATGTAGATCACCACAAAATATTTACGTGATAAAAGGCTATTTGGCGGAAATTATTTCCCTGCTGTGGTTGGTGATATATTCAAAAATAACTGGTCAGAAATTCCAGTCTTCATCTTCTGTTTCGACCGCTTTTCCCATTACATAAGAGGAGCCAGAGCCGGAAAAGAAATCGTGATTCTCATCGGCATTCGGCGAAAGAGCGGCGAGAATTGCCGGATTCACTTTCGCCATTTCTGCTGGAAATAACGGTTCGTAGCCCAGATTCATCAACGCCTTATTGGCGTTGTAGCACAGAAACGCTTTTACGTCGTCAGCCCACGTGGTTTCGGCGTACAGCTCATCGGTGTATTGCAACTCGTTGTCGTAGAGTTCCAGCAACAAATCGAAGGCGAAACGCTTCAACTCTTCACGTTGTGTCAGGGATATTTTTTCCTGGTTTTTCTGATGCTTATAACCGATGTAATAACCGTGGACTGCTTCATCACGGATAATCAGACGGATCAGGTCGGCGGTATTAGTCAACTTACCGCGACTGGAAAGATACATCGGCAGCCAGAAACCAGAATAGAACAAAAATGATTCAAGAAAGACACTGGCGATTTTCTTTTTCAGCGGATCATCACCGCGATAATGTTGCTGAATAATCTGTGCTTTTCGCTGCAACGGCGCGTTTTCTTCACTCCAGGCGTAGGCGGCATCGACATCTTTTGTCTGGCACAGCGTCGAGAAAATCGAACTGTAAGAGCGGGCATGAACCGCTTCCATAAAGCTGATATTCGATAATACCGCCTCTTCATGAGGCGTGAGCGCATCGGGCATCAGCGAAGGCGCGCCGATAACATTTTGCAGCGTGTCGAGCAGCGTCAGGCCAGTAAAAACGCGCATCGTCAGTTGTTGTTCTGCGGCACTTAATGTCTGCCACGCAGGAATATCGTTCGACAGCGGCACCTTTTCCGGGAGCCAGAAATTGCTGGTCAGGCGATTCCACACCTCCAGATCTTTATCGTCAGATATCTTGTTCCAGTTGATGGCGCTGATACGTGAGAGTTTCATAGATATTCCTTAAAGCGCGCAGGAGACGCAGCCTTCAATTTCAGTACCTTCCAGCGCCATCTGACGCAGGCGGATGTAGTAGAGCGTTTTGATACCTTTACGCCAGGCATAAATCTGCGCTTTGTTGATATCGCGAGTGGTGGCGGTATCGGGGAAAAACAGCGTCAGCGACAGCCCTTGATCGACATGGCGAGTCGCTTCGGCGTAGGTGTCGATGATCTTTTCTGCGCCAATTTCGTAAGCGTCCTGATACAGCGCCAGATTTTCGTTAGTCATAAACGGGGCAGGGTAGTAAACGCGTCCTGTTTTGCCCTCTTTGCGTATCTCTACTTTCGCTACAATCGGATGAATACTCGACGTGGCGTGGTTGATGTAAGAGATAGAACCGGTTGGCGGCACCGCCTGGATATTCTGGTTGTAAATGCCATAGCGCATTACGTCATCGCGCAGTTGCGCCCACATTTCGCGGGTAGGTAACGTGATACTGCTATGAGCAAACAACTCGCCAACTTTCGCCGTTTTCGGTTGCCAGTTACCTTGCAGATATTGGCTAAAATATTCACCGCTGGCATAGCGTGACTGTTTGAACCCGGCGAAGGTTTCACCGCGTTCGCGCGCCAGCAACATCGAAGTACGCAGGGCGTGCCAGGTGATGGTGTAGAAATAAAGATTGGTGAAATCCAGCGCTTCCGGCGAACCGTAGGCGATGCCTTCTCGCGCCAGATAGCCGTGTAAATTCATCTGCCCCAGACCGATGGCGTGCGAGGCGGCATTCCCGGCTTCGATGGATGGCACGCTGCGGATATGACTCATATCTGACACCGCCGTTAAACCGCGTATGGCGGTCTCTACCGTGCGGGCAAAGTTTGGGGAATCCATGGTGTGGGCAATATTCAATGAACCTAAATTGCAGGAGATATCATGGCCTGTGCGCGCATAGTCGAGATTCTCGTCATACGCTGAGGCGCTGTTAACCTGCAAAATTTCTGAGCAGAGATTGCTCATATTTATGCGCCCGGCTATAGGGTTAGCACGGTTAACCGTGTCTTCATACATGATGTACGGATAGCCGGACTCAAACTGGATTTCTGCCAGTCGTTGGAAGAAATCACGGGCATTGATGTATTTTTTGCGGATGTGTTTATTGGCAACCAGTTCGTCATAGTATTCACTGATGGCGATATCGGCAAACGGCTTGCCATAAACTCGCTCAACGTCATAGGGTGAAAAGAGCGCCATCTGCGCATTCTCTTTCGCCAGATGGAAGGTGATATCCGGGATCACCACCCCCAGCGACAGCGTTTTAATGCGGATTTTTTCGTCGGCATTTTCCCGTTTTGTATCGAGAAAACGCAGAATATCGGGATGATGCGCGTGCAGATATACCGCGCCAGCTCCCTGACGCGCGCCGAGCTGGTTGGCGTAGGAAAAGGCATCTTCCAGCATTTTCATCACCGGGATCACGCCAGAAGATTGATTTTCAATACGTTTAATTGGCGCGCCCGCTTCCCGCAGATTCGACAGTAAAAATGCCACGCCGCCGCCGCGTTTCGACAGTTGCAGTGCAGAATTTACCGCCCGACCAATCGACTCCATATTGTCTTCAATACGCAGCAGAAAACAGGAAACCAGTTCGCCGCGCTGCTGCTTACCGCAGTTGAGGAATGTCGGTGTGGCAGGCTGAAAGCGTCCTGACAGCATCTCATCAGCTAGTTGCGTCGCCAGTGTTTCATCGCCTTGTGCCAGCGTCAGCGCCACCATCGTGACGCGATCGGCAAAATCTTCCAGATAACGCTTACCGTCGAATGTCTTCAACGTATAGCTGGTGTAAAACTTCCATGCCCCGAGGAATGTCTGGAAACGAAAACCGCTGGCGTGCGCGTGGGCAAACAGTGTAATGACAAAATCGCGAGAGTAGCGGTTGAGGACGCCTTCATCATAGTAACCCTCGTTGACCAGCCAGTTCAGTCGCTGCTGCTGGCTGCTGAAGGTCACAGTGTTCGGACGCACATGCGTCGCCATAAAGGCGTCTACTGCCTGGCGGTCTTTATCGAACTGGATGCGACCTGCGTTATCGTAAAGGTTAAGCATCGCATTCAGGGCGTGATAATCCATCGTTTCCTGCGTCAGGCGTTCTGCGGTTGTCGTTGCCAAAATTCGGTTACTCCTTTACGAACGTTTTCGATATCGCTTTGTGTACCCATGAGTTCAAAGCGGTACAGCCACGGCACGCCGCATTTCCGGGCAATCACATCTCCGGCGCGGCCATACGCCTCACCAAAATTGCGATTACCCGAAGCAATAACGCCGCGAAGCAACGCCCGGTTATGCTCGTCATTTAAAAAGCGAATTACCTGTCGTGGTACTGCGCCAGCCATACCGCCGCCGCCGTAAGAGGGCACGATCAGGATGTAAGGCTCGTCTACCTGAATCCGTTCCCGCTCATTGAGTGGAATGCGCACCGCAGGCAGCCCTAAACGTTCGATAAAACGCTGCGTATTTTCGGAGCGACTGGAGAAGTAGACGATCAAACTCATGCACTGACCGCGCGTGGTGCAGGATGCAAGCGATTAATCATATCCGGGCGAAAGCCTGACCAACTGAGATCGCCTGCAATCACCACCGGCAACTGGCGAAAGCCCTGAGCGCGCAACGCTTCTGCCGCTTCAGGTTCGCGATCGACATTAATCATTTCAAAGTCAAAACCCCGGTTTTCCAGCGCCCGTTTAGTGGCGTGGCACTGAACGCAATCGTTACGAGTGTAAATAGTAATGCGCATGATTCGTATTTCCGTTTAAAATGAAGATACGGCGCGATGATTCGCGTCGGGTTATCTCTCTGTTACCAGAGAGATACTAGATGTAGTTGAAAAAAGATTCAACCATACAAGATATGGGAAATTTCGATAAATTTCACCACCGTTGAATGACTCAACGGGGAAGGGGATTTTGTGCTTGCTTGCCGGGCGAGTACCCGGCATCAGGGAATTACATGCGCATGGAAACCGCCAGACGGTTAAAGCAATTCATCAGCCCGATGGCGAACGTCAAGTCGCTGATCTCTGTTGCGCTGAAATATTCAAGCAAAGGCTGATAAACCTCATCTTCCGCATGGGTTCTGGCAATATCGGTTACCGATTCCGCCCACGCCAGCGCTGCTCGCTCGCGCTCATCAAAATGATGGCTTACGCGCCAGCCTGCAAGTGCGTCGAGTTTATGCTGTGGCACACCGGATTTGCGTAATGCTTTGCTGTGCATCTCCAGACAAAATGCGCAGCCGTTGATTTGCGAAATACGCAGATAAACCAGCTCCATCAGTGTGATGTCCAGCGTGCTATTTTCCAGCGCTGTTTTAGCCTGTACCAGGGCGCTATACACCGCAGGACTAAGCTCATAGTAAGGCTGACGTAACGTAGTCATACAGTTTCTCCTCTTATTAACGCCCGCAATGTAGCACTATAATGGACTGTTAAAGAGAGCCATAAATTGCGTAAAAAAGCAGACCATATGCCACGTTATCAGGATATCGCCCGTCAGTTAAAAACGGCTATTGAGCAAGGGGAACTGAAGCCTGGCGCACGGTTGCCTTCCAGTCGAACCTGGTCGCAGGAATTGGGCGTGTCTCGCTCCACTGTTGAAAGTGCTTATGCTGAGTTGGTGGCGCAGGGCTGGCTGATTCGGCGGGGGCAGGCTGGTACCTTTGTCAGTGAGCAGATACGTCTACAAAAATCCGCTGTTGATGTGGTGGCTTTTGCCGGTGAAAGCCAGCAGTCGCTGCCATTTCAAATGGGATTACCCGCACTCGATCTCTTTCCTCGTGAACTGTGGGCGCGGGTAATGGGGCGTCGCCTGCGCACTCAGACGCGTTTTGATTTGGCGTTAGGCGATGTCTGTGGCGAGACGGTGTTGCGTGAGGCGATTGTTGATTACCTTCGTGTTTCTCGTGGTATTGATTGTCAGCCAGAGCAGGTATTTATTACTCACGGTTATGCGGCCTCAATGACCTTAATTTTGCACGCGCTGGCGAAACCGGGAGACGGGATGTGGATGGAAGATCCCGGCTTTCCACTGATTCGCCCGATTGTCACTCGTCACGGTGTGGAGATTTTACCTGTGCCCGTTGACGATAACGGACTGGATGTCACAAGCGGAATGCAAAATTATCCTGATGCGCGTTTTACCCTGATAACTCCGGCACACCAAAGCCCGCTCGGTGTGGCGCTCTCTCTGGCGCGCAGGCATCAGATACTGGAATGGGCGGAGCGTAGCCGCTCATGGATTATTGAAGATGATTATGACAGTGAATTCCGCTATCACGGTAAGCCGCTACCGGCGTTGAAAAGTCTCGATGCGCCGCAGCGGGTAATTTATGCCGGAACGTTTAGCAAATCACTGTTTCCGGCGCTGCGTTGCGCGTGGCTGGTGGTGCCGGTGGAACAGATTGCCCAATTCCGGCAGCAGGCGTCACTGGCGCCGTGTGCTGTGCCCATTCTGTGGCAAAATTCGCTGGCGGATTTTATTCATGAGGGGCATTTCTGGCGACATCTGAAAAAAATGCGTCAGCACTATGCTCAACGGCGACAGTGGATTGAGCAGGCGCTTATGCAACAGGGATTTCAGGTCGTGCCGCAAAAAGGGGGGATCCAACTGGTCATCAGATTGCCCGGAGATGACATTGCTCTTGCGCGTAAAGCCAGTGCAGCCGGGCTGGCGGTGCAAGCGCTGAGTGACTGGCGTATTCAGTCATCCGGGGAAGGGGGATTGTTGCTCTCATTTACCAATATCATCAATGAGAATATGGCGCAGCAGGTTGTACAGCAATTGTACTACGCCTTAAATTAAAAACCCCAAAGCCAGGTTTCGGGGTTAAAGACGTGTATTTATTATCATGGTTTCACTACGATTTTCGTATACCTAACAGCACGCCGATAAAAATACCCACCGCCGCCGCTGTTCCTACGCTACACCAGGGTTTTTCTCGCATAAACGTATTGGCACAACTCACTGCATCGCGTGCGGCTTGCTGCACTCGGGTACGACCATGCATCCGTGCTCTGGTATCTTTCAGTAGAGCCTGAGCTTTACTGCGAGCGGCTTCGGCTTCACCTTTGACCTCGCTTCCCCAGGATTTCAGTACAGATTCGAGGCTGTCGGCTAATTGATTGACATCATTCTGAATATCTTGCACGTCCTCATCGACGTCGTTACGGCTCGGTCTGTTAAACATATGATCCCCCATTAGAATTTGATGTAATTTTCAGTGTAGACCAAAATATTCCTTGCAGAGGTTTATCACGGCTTTATGGATTTTTCTGAAAGCGCTGTTAATGCTCAATCGGGTAAGGTAAGCCCGCGGTAGATAATAACGAGGACAAAATATGTATTTACGACCAGACGAGGTGGCGCGCGTACTTGAGAAAGTTGGTTTTACCGTCGATGTGGTAACCCCGAAAACGTATGGTTACCGTCGTGGAGAACATTACGTTTATGTTAATCGCGAAGCGCGAATGGGACGTACCGCACTGGTAATTCACCCGACATTAAAAGAACGTAGCTCGACGCTGGCAGAACCCGCTTCCGATATTAAAACTTGCGATCATTACCAACAGTTTCCGCTCTATTTAGCCGGTGAACGGCACGAGCATTATGGTATTCCGCACGGCTTCAGTTCGCGTGTAGCGCTTGAACGTTATTTGCACGGATTGTTTGGCGAAGCCAGTTAAAGACGCGACTGGCAATGCCAGTCGCGAAAAGAAAGGTCAGGCTTTTACCTGCTGGTAACGGCTGACTTTGAACAATCGACGGCAGTAATCGAGGAAGTAACCATAGACCGCTCCCATCAACATCGAAACCACGATGTTAGAACTGACCGCAGCCATAATCTGGTGCCAGTCCGCGCCAACCACTAACAAGATCGCCACATACACCGGTGACTGAAACGTCACATAAGCCAGGATATCCGCCAGATTTTTTATCCAACCCGACGGGCTAACTTTGCGTGCTGCCCGCATAAACAGATCGCGATACATGCCGTATGGCCATGCAATTAAGATGTTCACCGGGATAGCGACCAGTCTGGAGTAAAGAGACTGTTCAACGCTCATTCCAGAGAGGAAAACTTCAATACACATGTTCACGACAGAACAGTAAACAACCATCGCGAACGTGTCTGCAACTGCATGACGCAAGCGTGACTGCGGTGAGAACATGTTAATGCTCCTTAATAAAAGCGAAATTGGATATGAATAAAAATGAAAGTAGTGATTTCGAGTGCCATTTTCATTTTCGCATAGCGTATATTGCTGGCTATTGGTAATCAATTAGTGAAAAATTTTTATTTAATCCGTTTTTGTAGATAAAATGTTCCGCAGTGACTTGTTTTTCGTACATTCTGGATTTTTTAATGCCACGATATTAAATGTTGTTATAAATCATGTCGTTATAGCGTTAATCTACGGTTCGCATGTGGACTGTCCTGGTGCTCTTGCTGTTTTAAAGTGTAGAGAATATGGATTGAGTCGCGGTTTAACACCATTCAGCATTTTTAATGTTATAAAACGAGAAATGGCAGCATAAAGTTTCGATAGGTGACCGTTTGTTCTATTCTTTGTTTCTGCATATTTATGCATGTTGTATTTGTCTGACATTAACAATGGTGTTGTAAAGAACAGCCAATCAGTTGTTAATAACCGTAATGAGTAAGCCAAATGGCTAATATACAATCTGAAAATAATTACTGGTGCGTCAGGAAATAACAGTTGAAATAATATCGTGTGCGATTGTGAATAGATTAAATCTTGTGGAAATATAATAAGTGATCGCTTACACTACGCGCTGAAATACTTTTTTTGTGTTGGCGTTAAAAGGTTTTTTCTATTATGTCTGTAATGTTACAAAGTTTAAATAACATCCGCACCCTCCGTGCGATGGCTCGCGAATTCTCCATTGACGTTCTTGAAGAAATGCTCGAAAAATTCAGGGTTGTCACTAAAGAAAGACGTGAAGAAGAAGAAAAGCAACAGCGTGAACTGGCTGAACGTCAGGAAAAAATTAGCACCTGGCTGGAGCTGATGAAGGCTGATGGAATTAATCCAGAAGAGTTATTTGCTAACGGTGCGACTGCGCCGCGCGCAGGTAAAAAGCGTGAACCGCGTCCAGCGAAATATAAATTCACCGACTTCAATGGTGAAACAAAAACCTGGACCGGTCAGGGTCGTACGCCGAAGCCGATCGCTCAGGCACTGGCTGAAGGTAAATCTCTCGACGATTTCCTGATCTAATCCCTGCTGCCGGATGCTGCCGTTATGGCGCGTCCGGCGTCGTTTCTTAAGTTCGCTGATTCCACGGCATCTTATCCAACAGTCTTGCCATCCCACAAAAACCGCTGATTCCTGCAAACATTAATCCAGCCCCAACAAAGCCACTTAATAAGAAGAAACCACTATTCAGGGTATAACCCAGGACAACGCCGATTAATATTAACCCGCCAGCGGCAATCTGTACCTGACGCATTAACGGCAAGGGCTGTGATTTATTTATTGCTACCGGCAACCCTGCTTTTTTCCAGCCATCAATCCCACCATCCAGTAAAAAGATATCTGCGGGGGCGGCAATCGCTTCCAGCTTTTGAGCATTATTAGCGGTGCGTTTACCTGCCTGGCAGTGGAATATAATTTGTTCACTCCGTAATTTTGTTGGAAGGCCAGACTGTTCCAGTACGGATAATGGAGCCAGATCTGCTTCGGAAATATGTTCACGAAGATATTCATCAGCATCACGAATATCGATTAACTTCGCACCATGCGCGATTAATTCTTGTGCGTCACGGGGAGAAATAGTTGTCAAAGCCATAGTCACTCCTTACGGACAATAGACATTTTTCAGAGTGGCGATAATGGCATTTACCGCCTCATTTTTAATGGAATAAAGAATGCGTTGCGCATCCCGTTGGCTGTCTATAAGCCCTTCTTCACGCATACGAGCAAGATGCTGTGATGCTGCGGAGGCGCTAAGACCAGTGATGCGTGCCAGTTCACCGGCGCTGGTGCCAGGCGAACCGCAAAGCATACACAGGATCAACAGGCGTTTGGGATGGCTCATCGCTTTCAGTAAGGCTGCGGCCTGTTCGGCGCTGGCTTGTAGTTGGGCTAATTCAGGCATAGTAATTTAAGAATTTTCTAAATTTAGAAAATTCTAAACTAAAAATGCATCATATACCAGCACCAGCAGCGTAAATGAGAGTAAAAGCGTAGTCTGAAACTGGCAGGCTACGCTAAAATCACTACGCTTAAGAGATAAAATCTCTTTTTAAACAATGGGTAATTTTCTTATAGGGAGTAAATATGGGGTTCTGGAGAATCGTCATCACCATCATTTTGCCGCCGCTTGGCGTGTTGCTGGGCAAGGGATTTGGTTGGGCGTTCATCATTAATATTCTGCTGACGCTGCTTGGCTATATCCCTGGTTTGATTCATGCTTTCTGGGTGCAAACCCGCGATTAATCCTGTGTTCGCTCCGCGGCGTTAACGCGCCGCGTTCAAACTGCCTGCGCCAATAATGTCTACTGAACGGTCTTTAAACTTATCCCGCCATTGCCTGCTGGATAATCGGGATCGGCGTCAGCAAATGTTGACGCATTAACTCACTGGCGCGCGCGACATCTCGCGCCAGCACTGCCTCGGTCAGAGCCTGGTGCTGATCGTGTTTATCTTCCAGCATTTCCACGGAAAGCACTGTTCGTCGCAGCCAGATAAATCGATAGCGCGCCGCCAGATCAAACAACCGTTCACGCATTTGCAGCAAATAGTGAGAACCACAGCCCGCCACAATTGCAGTGTGAAAAGCCTGATGACGCAGATCCCACTCATCAAGCATTTTCTCACTGGCATCACACGCCGCGAGCTTACTGAGCAGATGCGCCTTCGCAAGAACGTCTGCCTCCCATTCATCGCCACCGCGGGCAATCGCCAGACTGACCAGCATTGCTTCCATATTGGCGCGGGCGTCGAAAATATCGAGCAGCTCCTGCTCTGACATAGACGCCACCCGATAGCCTTTTTGGTTTACCACCGTGACCAGTCGTTCCGCCACCAGTTGTGAAAGCGCTTCCCGCAACGGCCCGACGCCGAGTGCATAACGCGAGGTCAGCAAACTCATCCGTAATTTTTCATCCGGTTGAAAATTACCGCGAATAATATCGTTCTTCAGCCAGCGATAGCCATCCAGGGACGTAATGGTCATGGTGTAACTCCTGATGATTATCAGCGCGTGTTATGAACGGGCGTTTTTTGCCACAAGATAAGCTTCTTCCAGCGTGCCATAATTGGCACGGTACAGATAATCCCTATCGCTAATAAGCCGGTGGAGATCACTTCTAACTGTTGCGCCGGGCGGAATAACATCACTACCAATACAAAGGTAATAAAGCCAATGACCAGCCAGGTGAGCCACGGATAAAGCCACATGCGCAGGCGAATTTCGCTTCCTTCAGCTCGTAGAATTTTGCGCATCCGCAACTGCGAAACGGCGATGACTAAATAAACCAGCAGAGCGATAGCGCCGGAGCTGTCGATCAGAAATTTAAACACTTTGGCAGGTGCGTAATAGTTCACCACCACCGTTAAAAACGCCGCACCGGTGGAGAGTAATACTGCCACATACGAGGTTTTGCTGCGGTTGATTTTGCCCATTGCCGCAGGGGCATCACCGCGACGGCTTAAGGAGTAGAGCATTCTTGACGCGATATACAGCGCCGAGTTCAGGCAACTGGTTACCGAAAGCAAAATAACGCAATCCATAATGAATTTTGCGTGCGGAATATTCAGCAACTCCAGCACAGAACGGTAGGAACCCACGGTTTTCAGTCCTGGCATATTCCACGGAATGAGAGCCACGACGACGAAAATAGAACACAAATAGAAGATAGAAATACGCCAGATAACCGAGTTGGTGGCGCGAACAATATGTTTATCCGGCGTGTCAGATTCAGCTGCGGCGATGGTGACAATTTCTGCGCCCATAAACGAGAACATGGTGATCAACATCGCGCTTAGTACCGCCCCGAAGCCGTTGGGCATAAAGCCGCCGCTATCCCATAATCTTGAAATACCGCTCACTTCGGCATACGGGTAAAAACCGCTAATTGCCACTGCACCGAGGAAAATAAACGCCAGGATAGCGATGACTTTGCACAGCGCCAGCCAGAACTCAAATTCGCCGTAGTTTTTAACGCTTAATAAATTACTGCCGGTTAAGGCGAGGGTGATGACCAGGGAAAATAACCAGATGGGAATGCCTGGAACCCACGAGTGCAGGATCATGGCGGCGATGTTGGCTTCAAGTGGGATAACCAGTACCCAAAACCACCAGTACAACCAGCCGATGGTATAGCCCGCCCAGCGGCCAATGGCTTTATCGGCATAGGTGGAAAACGAACCGGTATCGGGCGTGGCAACCGCCATTTCCGCCAACATCCGCATAATCATAACCACCAGTAATCCGGCGAACAGATAGGCCAGTAATACCGCCGGGCCCGCTTCGGCGATGGCGACGCTGGAACCGACAAACAGACTTGCGCCGATAACACCGGCAATAGACAACATGGTGACGTGGCGTGACTTCAGCCCGCCGCCTAACTCATGTGGTTGCGATGATTGCCCCATCCTGAATCCTCTCGAAAGTGCGTCACTTGGGAGAGCGCCCCGACATTTCCCGCGTCAGGTCACGCGTTTAATTGTTATTGGTTCTTTTTGCCGGAGAGCGGCTCCGCCTTATCCGGTCGACATAGATTTATTCCTGTTCACGTACAAATTGTCGGATGTGGCGTAAACGCTTTATCCGACCGGGATTCCCGTAGGCCGGACAAGACGCGCAGCGTCGCCTCCGGCATGGGTGCGCCGATTGTCGGATGCGGCGTAAACGCCTTATCCGACCTACGCTCTCGTAGGCCGGACAAGACGCGTAAGCGTCGCCTCCGGCATGGGTGCAGTGCTACTGTTTTGCCTCAGCAAAACACTGGCTGATGATCTCCAGACCCTGACGAATCTGAGCGTCTTCAATGGTGAGTGGTACAAGGATGCGCAGCACGTTGTAATACGGGCCGCAGGAGAGAAGAATCAGGCCTTTATCGCGGGCACGCGCCACGATCTCGGCGGTGAGTCTGGCGTCCGGTTTACTGTGATCGCCACCTTCAAACAATTCGATAGCGATCATCGCTCCCAGCCCGCGTACGTCGCCTACCTCCGGGTGTTTTTCGGCGATCGCCAGCAATCCGTCTTTTAGCTTCTGCCCCAGATCGTTGGCTTTTTGCAGCAGATTTTCCTGCTCGAACACTTTCAACACTTCCAGCGCCGCCACGCAGGCAATCGGGTTACCGGCATAGGTGCCGCCTAAGCCACTTGGAGCGACAGCGTCCATCACTTCGGCGCGTCCGGTGACGCCCGCCAGCGGGAAGCCGCCTGCGATCGATTTCGCAAAGGTGGTGAGATCCGGCGCGACGCCCATCTGCTCCATCGCAAACAGCGTGCCGGTACGCCCCGCGCCGCTCTGCACTTCATCGGCAATCAGCATGATCCCGTGTTCGTCACACAGCGCGCGTAAACGTTGCATAAAGGCTGGCGTTGAGGCGTAGAAACCGCCTTCGCCCTGAACTGGTTCAATCACGATGGCGGCGATATCTTCCGGCGCGGCGTCATTTTTGAAGATTCGGTGGATACTGGCGATAGCGTCATCCTCGCTGATGCCGTGCAGCGGGCAAGGATAAAGCGCGCGATAAACATGGCCCGGCATCAGTCCCATCCCCGCAGAGTACGGATTCACCTTGCCAGTCAGCGCCAGTGTATAGTGTGTGCGCCCGTGATACGCGCCGCTAAAAGCGATGGTGCCGCTACGTTTGGTGGCGGCGCGGGCGATTTTCACCGCATTTTCCACCGCTTCAGAACCTGTCGTCACCAGCAGCGTTTTTTTGGCAAAATCGCCCGGCACCTTCTGATTCATCATCTCGCACAGCTCCAGATACGGCTCGTAAGCCAGCACCTGGAAGCAGGTGTGCGACAGTTTTTTCAACTGCGCTTCCACCGCCGCCACCACTTTCGGATGCAGATGTCCGGTATTGAGCACCGCAATGCCGCCTGCGAAATCAAGATACTCACGGCCTTCAACGTCCCACACCCGGCAGTTTTCTGCGCGGTCAGCGAAAATCGGGTGAATTTGCCCAACGCCACGAGGAACGGCCTGACTGCGGCGCTGCATTAACTCTTTATTACTGCTCATTCGCGTTCTCCAGTTAAAGACCGATGCACATATATTTGATTTCTAAGTAATCTTCGATGCCATACTTCGAACCTTCACGACCCAGACCCGAGGCTTTAATGCCGCCGAACGGGGCCACTTCATTGGAAATAATCCCGGTATTGATGCCGACGATGCCGTATTCCAGCACCTCGCCCACGCGAAAGACGCGGCTTAAATCACGAGCGTAGAGGTAGGCGGCAAGGCCAAATTCGGTGTCATTGGCTTGCGCAATCACATCGGCTTCATCTTTAAAGCGGAACAGCGGGGCGAGGGGGCCGAATGTCTCTTCTTTTGACACTTTGGCGTTGGCCGGAACGTCCACCAGAATGGTCGGCTGGAAGAAGTTGCCGCCGCGTTCGTGCGCTTTACCGCCGCAAACCACGCGCGCGCCTTTCTCCAGCGCATCGGCAATATGCTCTTCCACTTTTGCTACCGCTTTTTCATCGATCAGCGGCCCGATGGTGACGCCTTTATCCAGCCCGTCGCCAATGTGCAGTTTACTCACCGCCTGCTGCAATTTTTCAGCAAAGCGGTCATACACGCCGTCCTGCACGTATAAACGGTTGGCGCAAACGCAGGTTTGCCCGGCGTTGCGGAATTTCGAGGCCAGCGCGCCTTCCACGGCTTTATCGAGATCGGCATCGTCAAAGACGATAAACGGCGCGTTGCCGCCCAGCTCCAGCGACACTTTTTTGATGTCTTTCGCGCACTGTTCCATTAACTGGCGGCCAATTTCGGTTGAGCCGGTAAATGACAGCTTGCGCACCAGCGGGTTGCTGGTCAGTTCGTTACCGACCGCGCCAGCAGACCCCGTCACTACGTTGAATACGCCAGCCGGAATGCCCGCGCGAGTCGCCAGTTCCGCCAGCGCCAGCGCAGAGAACGGCGTCTGACTGGCGGGCTTCAGCACCATCGTGCAGCCTGCCGCCAGCGCCGGACCGGCTTTGCGGGTAATCATCGCCGCCGGGAAGTTCCACGGCGTGATAGCCGCGGTGACGCCAATCGGCTGCTTGATAACAATCAGGCGCTTATCGGCCTGATGACCGGGAATGGTGTCGCCATAAATGCGTTTGCCTTCTTCAGCAAACCACTCAATAAAGGAGGCGGCGTAGCTGATTTCGCCTTTCGCTTCAGCTAACGGTTTGCCCTGTTCGAGGGTCATCAGGCGCGCTAAATCGTCCTGATGCTCCATCATTAAATTGAACCAGTTGCGCAGAATGTTGGCGCGTTCTTTGGCAGTGAGCGCACGCCAGGCGGGCAGGGCGCGGTTGGCGGCGTCGATAGCGGCGCGGGTTTCATCAGCGCCCATTTTCGGCACGCTACCCAGCTTGTCGCCGTTCGCCGGATTGGTGACGTCGATGACCTCGCCATTGTTGGCGTCCAGCCATTCCCCGTTAATCAACGCCTGCTGGCGGAATAAGTTACTGTCGTTAAGTTTCATTGTTACGTCCTGTTTTCAAAGGTTATTGATTAAAGGCGGCGTGTAAGGCATCCACACTACGTGCCGCTCGCAGCGTGCGTCCGGGGTTACTCTGGCTTGCCAACAGCGTTTGTACCTTGCTGACAATATGCGCACCAATAGGAATTGCTGATGTCGCTGCCGGGGAGGGCGCATTACAGGTGTGGATCGTGCGCGGGGTGGTGACAAACAGAAAATCGTCAATCAGCTTGCCGTCCGGCGATACCGCCTGCGCCCGCACACCGGCGGGCCAGGGCTGGAGATCGCTTAACGAAAGCCGGGGACAATACTTTTGCACCAGCCGCAGATAGCCGCTTTTGCACAGCGAGTTTTTCATCTCGCCCAGTCCTGAGCGTAGATGGTTTTGCAGAACCCGGCGAATCCCCGGCGAGCCTAAAATCTCCAGCGTGTCGCGAAATGAGAAGTCGCGCTTGCGATAGCCTTCGCGTTTGAAAGCCAGCACCGCGTTTGGCCCGACGGTCACGCTGCCATCGATCATACGGGTGAGATGCACGCCCAAAAATGGCATCGCGGGGTCGGGAATGGGGTAAATCAGGTGGTTAACAATCTGGTTATGCTCCGGCGCAAGGCGGAAATACTCGCCACGGAACGGGCAGATGATAAAGCCCGGTTCGAGGCCGAGCATTTTCACCAGCCGGTCAGCCATCAGCCCGGAACAGCTGATCAGCGTTGACGTCTGATACTCGCCGCCCTGACGGGTACGTATCACCACGTCGTTTTTATGCTCACTAAGGCCGCTGACTTCGGCGTTATAGATAATCTTGCCGCCTCTGGCCTGGAAAATTTTCGCCATCGCCGCCGTCACTTCGCGGTAGCTGACAATGCCGCTGGACGGCACAAAAATGCCGCCAAGCCCGGTGATATTCGGTTCGCGCTCGCGCAGTTCCTCGGCGTTTAACCACTCGCGCTCGATACCGTTCGCCGCCGTGCGTTCCCATAAGGCGCGCATCCGTTCCATTTCGAGTTCGGACGTGGCAACCAGCATCTTGCCGCAGTTGTCGTAGCGAATGCCGTTTTGATCGCAAAAGGCTTTGGTGGCGCGGTTTCCCGCCAGGCAAAACTGCGCCTTCAGGCTGCCTGGCGTATAATAGACCCCAGCATGGATCACGCCGCTGTTGTGGCCCGTCTGATGACAGGCTGGACCGGACTCTTTTTCCAGCAACACAATGCGGGCGCCCGGATAGACATCAATCAGTTGCATGGCGGTCGACATGCCGATGATGCCGCCGCCAATAATCACAAAATCATACATCCGCTCAATTCCTTTGCGCTTACTGATGCGTCTGGTAGTGATGAGTGGCGTAGGCGAAGTAGCCACGCTGACGCATCAGTTCACGACGCAGATCTGGGTGCGCGGTAAAGCGGTCGCGACCGTGCAGCCAGAACAGGTTGTTAATCAACAGGAATTTGCCAACGGGAACGGGTACAGAAAGAATGCCTTTACTGGTTTCAATGGCGTCCGAAAGCTCGCTCAACCACACGCCTTCTTCGAAGTCTTTCGGCTGGACAAACTGGTCGATATAGCGCATCACCGGGCGGCCCTGCTGATCGACATCGAACACCGGATGGAAGACATCTTTGCTGACGTTTTTGCTCGGCGGTGCGGCAAAGCGCATCGGACGGCGCGCCAGCGGGTGGCGGAAATAGTGGTCCAGATGTTCCCAGTCATCGAGATGCAGCAGCAGCGAATTTCCGCCCTGCATGTTCTGCTCGTCGATTTTCATCATCAGCACATAGTCGGTGATTTCTTCAACGTAGGTGCCGTCGTTATGCAACTCCATCACGCGGTGCGGCTGGCGCAGATAGCTGTCTGAGTTATCGACATTTTTCACCACGAATCGCGCGTAATACTGACCGCTCATCGCATCGAAATTTGAGCGGCCAATCAGATGCGCTACCGCCGTTGCCAGCTTCACCATCTCATCCGCCTGCGCGACATCATCGATACCCACCGCATTGATCAACAGCGCACCTTCAGCGCGGTTTAATAGGGTCTTCAACAGCAGCGGTTGCAGCTGATTCGCACACAGATCGTCGAGAATTTTGCCTACCCGAAAACGCAGAAACGATTTGTACTCCAGCGCCTGCACGGGCCAATCGGCAACCTGTTCGAGGAACCGATTGGTCGTCTGTTCGGTAAAGGTGAGTTCCAGCAGACGCGGGGATTGCGCCGACGGGGTGAGGGTGAATCCGCTATAGTCCTGGCCGGAATCGACAGCGCTGTTTTGTACGGCGGTCAGTGCATTCATCAGAAGCGATCCTCTTAGGGTTTCAGGGAGAAATGGTGATGCTCATTTCGTAGCCATAATCTAAAAGTATCTACATTTCTAAAAAATGCGCATAAAACTCACATATTGTTTTCTTATTGTGATCAAAAACAACAAATTATTAACTTTTTTGTAGTGATAATAGATATGTTATGAATAAAATAATCAATAAAAACAAATGATTAATGATAGGGGATGATGAAGACGATAAAAATCATGAGTGAGGATGTTTTACAACAAAAAATAACTCTACCCTGAGAATTTATACAGGGCAGAGTAAATTTAAGATCAGCAGTTATCTGATATCAGGCAATTCACCTGTTTTACCTAACAAGATGGCGCTTCGTCCGGGTACGCTGATATGTAAATTCTTACCTGATGTATTGAATATTTCACCGGGAGGAATATCCTGAGCAGAACTGTATTTATCATTAATAACAGTAACCGTATCACACCCCATATTTTTATATTTTCCTGGCTGTAATGGGTTTTGCCAAATGCTATCCACGGATTCCTGGCCTTTATTTATAATAACTAATCCATCGTGAGGACCTTCATTGATGTCCAGTAAATTTCCTCGACTAAAGGCAAGCACATTTTTTGTCGAGAGTGCTCCTCTAAATTCGTACCATATACCTGGTTTTTCACGAAATAGAGAGTGAAATTCATTAAATAATTTCTGAGATGGAGATAATCCGCCGTTAATCCAGGCTTCGCCACCTGCTCTGATTGTTCCATCGAAGTTTCTAATCTCGGTGGTTGACGTTAATTCCTGTCCGTCATCATAGACTAAAAGTCTGCCATAGGGGAGAGCGGTCAGAAACGCCATTGCCAGTATTTCATCTCGTAGAGCTCTGAACATAAGATGTAGAAATGTTTCGTTATTATTAGGAATATCATGATTAATAGTCATAAATACATATTTGTCGAAGGAGAGATTGCTTACTAGTATTGGGGCAAGGAGTCGAATATCACCGTTAAATTTTAGTGCCTCTAATAATATCATCAAGCGCTCAAAATCAATTGCTCGTAAATGATCCATTTCCTGAAGTAACGATGTGAGATTTTGTGCATCCGAAGTGTTGCTCACAATATATTCAATATAGCTCATTACGGGGATATCTTGATCCTCAGTGTCAAAAAGATTAGTTATATGAGAACGCCTTTTGATATTTTTTACTGGTGGTGATATTGACTTCTTTATCTGTTCATGGCTTGAGTGTTTTGCAGCATCATAGCGTAGACCAAATACCCCCAGTTTTCGCATGTTATGAACATATGTATTTTCTAATGCTATAACTCTGTCACATTCAGGTGTTGTTTTTGGCATGTTTGATAAGCGCTTTCTTATTAAGACCTCATGATTTCTCCATTCATCATCTTTTATATCCCCATAATCTTGCTCAAAGCATTCAGAGGTCATGTGAATTTCTTCTGGATGGATTTGACAACATAGTTTTGTTTTTGGGGCCTCGATAAATGGAATAAACACTTGCCCTTGCCAATATCCAGGAATACCACTTTCTATATCCTCAGCGATCCTCTCTCTTATATCTGCAGAGGGGTAGTTTAAGTCATCTTTACCGCTCCCGCCTTTTCCCATAAAATTAAATGTATAATCAGGAATGATATCTATATTGAACTTGCGGGCATCTTTGACTAGCGCGATGAAATCCTGTAAATCACCCATCGGGTTATGTATGGTGCAAAGATCTTCAGGTTGATAAGCGTGATACCATAAATTCTTTTCATTTTCTGGTGTCGCAGGTCCATCTGCACGAAAAAATGTTACTGGTGGTATTTGTATGTAGCCATAGTAGCACTGAGCGAGTTCAGGTAACTTTTTTCTGATTTGGTTATAACTGGCATTAAAGGCGTGGTAGATCACTTCCCCTGGCTTTTCTGGCGTGATGACTTCACACCTTGATTTTTGTACATAAGTCAGATTTTTTCTTTCTAACGTTTGTTTCAGATGGTCAAGATTAATTAATGCTTTAAAAAATTCCTCCTGGCCGGAGGGGGCAATGACTCTGATATTGTAAACTTCAGCAGATAACTCATAATCAGGAATATTGATGCTATGGACAATATAATTATCTTTGGGGGATAAGTTTTGAGGATCTCTTTCAGTAAAATGCTCAGCTTTTCCATAATAATGGCCGCAGTCCTCTCTTTGATAAACCCATGTTTTTCCCTGACCAATTCTGTCTGGTGCAATAGGGTTGCGTTGTGCCGCCTTATTGGTTTCTCGATATGTGATATCGGGAGAGAGGGAAACTGAATAATCATTTAATAACAATGTGAAGATATCGATTTCAGCACGAGAGGTGGATAAAAAATCTCTTTCCTTTAACTCAATGGGATAGATTCCATTATTATCGATAATATCAGTGGTACGATTTAAGTTATCTCTTGCAGAGGTGCTAGGGGGGATAATATGTTCATTTAACGTTTCTTGTTGTAGCAATCTGGCTGTAGTTAGCCCTGATATATTAGAATTATTGGGTGGCATAGTGAGCATCCTCTGGTGATCATACAATGATTTGATTTACAGTGTTTAATTTTATTGAAGTGTTAATGTATTACTGACCTGTATATATCGGTGAGTACTGTAATTAGTAACACTGTTTTGATTATTAAGGTGTTTTTAGTTAACAACTGTCAAAAATCGCTCATCTGAATCTAATGATTAGTTTAATAAGTTCTATAAAAGAAAATATTGCTATATAAGATTTGTTTTTTTAGTCAAAAAATAGTTTTTATTGTTATGATAAAAATTAGCCATGATGGGTTGAGACAATCAGGCTGTAATCGTTACAAGAGATGTTAAGATTAGATATTCTTTTTATATAAATAAAATTTAACAATTGAGGCTATATACTGAATACCTGGTATGATTGAAGAGGATTTCT
Organism: Escherichia albertii NBRC 107761 = DSM 17582; assembly: GCF_000759775.1. GTDB lineage: Bacteria > Pseudomonadota > Gammaproteobacteria > Enterobacterales > Enterobacteriaceae > Escherichia > Escherichia albertii. The sequence goes on along the minus strand of NZ_BBMY01000007.1, from coordinate 6,792 downwards.
TTGACTACTTGTTATGATAGATATTTTTCAGGAAAGAAGGACGATATGCAAAAGTATGCTATTTACATCATATGATCACCATGTTTATTAGTGGGTATTTAAGTATTGTATATGTAATGGCCCCTTAGCTCAGTGGTTAGAGCAGGCGACTCATAATCGCCTGGCCGCTGGCTCAAGTCCAGCAGGGGCCACCAGACCACTATTAGCTCATCAGGAAGTGCAAATGATAACTGATACAATTGTATAGTACAGAGTTCGGGCCTTGATGATGATTCTGTTTTATTATCTGACAGAGGGAATTAGCGGTATTTCAGAATAGAAAAACGAATGGGGGGTTTCGAATGAGGACTGATGTTTCAGTACATGGCATGCCACTGCAATGTACTCATCCGTCAGTACTCATTCAAAAGCATCAGGAAAAAATGCCCGCTATGCCGAGCGGGCAAATTGCTTACATGTGGAATTAAGTAATTAACGATAAAGCCGTAACATTATCATGTTTTGTATTCATTTATGTAATCGGGTTAATTACCTAATTCACTTGAACTTATTCTCGCATGACAAGTATTACGACTGCCTCTGTCCTGGTCAGCTTCGGGCGTTGTGTGGCTGAAAGAGGATTTTATTCATTTTATGTCGGAGAAATTAATCTTATCCAAAAACTGGGAGGACTCAGCTGGCAAACCATTAATGAGCAAGATGAGTCCATTCGCAGATAAGTTAATGCTGGCATACTGAATATACCAGCATTAATTAGACATGATTATGTGGTCAACCAAAAAATGTTATTAAGCGGCTGAACTCAGAATTAACGCTTTCTTTTGCGTCCCTGAACAGCTTTAAAACGAGGATTAGATTTGCAAATGACATACAGCCGTCCTTTGCGCTTCACAATCTGACAGTCCGGGTGACGTTCTTTTGCTGTACGCAGAGAGTTCAGTACCTTCATTGTGCCCCCTTTTTCGCACCAACAAAACGACCAAAACACTGGGTAAATCGTGCCACATTTCCTTCTGATGCAACGGTTCTCAGTTTGCCCGTATAGAACGGGTGTGATTTTGAAGAGACATCAATCGTCACGTACGGATATGTTACGCCATCCAGTTCAATCTCACGGTCTGTTTTGATGGTAGAGCCAATTTTAAAGTACTCATCAACACTCGTGTCATGGAACACCACGGTACGATATTCAGGATGGATATTCTGTTTCATTTTTGCTTTCCTGTTATGTTATAACATAACTCATAAGAATACATTCTCATCTATACAATTACAACACTCAATCTTCATGGTCGTTCATGGTATGTGGAATTCCAGCAACTAAATCGAACTGCCGGGGATAAGTGATAATGTTGACGGTTGTTAGTGATGGCACAATTCAACAGCCAGATTACTGATTTATGATAGCTTTGCTAAGCGGTATGGCCCCTTCGAGAATGTCGGTTTTTCTGCTTTGCTGGCACGATTATGTATCTTTAGGTAAGCGTTACGGTGCGCGTCCAGTAGCAAAAATGCTGATTCAATTCACAGTCTCTTCCAGAGCCACAACAAATACAGTTTCTTCAAAATTCCTTTCGAAAAAATGCAAACATCCCTCCCTCTGGGATAGTTATTATAAAGGAGAGAGAGTATATATATATTAAATATCACCTAAGCAAACTATTTTGATGTTATTAATAGAAATGGAGAAATAAATAGGCGTATTCAACAACTGCAACGAAAACAACGATATTAATCAGTTTGTTACTGATTTTCTGTATTTTATTCTCTTTCATTGGTATTTCCTCGCTTTAAAAAAGAGCACGCCTCATGAGCGCCTCTTCTATAAATAGCGATTTTGGCCAACCAATTTTTTGAGATGTATCACAAGTTTGAATGGATGTGTTACATCACGTACTAGATTCAGGAACAAGCATGGTTGCTTTTTGAACAATTATGCAAATTAAAATCTTGTAACGAGGGGGATGAGTAATCAAGGAATTGCCAGAATTCGGGTGAGCTCTCCTGCAATATTGTCATATTTTCAGACACAGCCAACAGAGTAGCTGCCACTTAGTCTGACAGTTATTGTGAACCATTTAGTGAGCCGCACATCAGTGCGTGGTAGTCTTTTCTCCAGACGGAGAGCCTGCTTTCCTGTCTCACGAATACGTTGATGTGCCTCAGTAATAGGCGTGGTTAAAGAGGTAATATCCTGATCCTCTTGCCTGAATTCAGGGATGAAAGTATGTTTAGTTTTCTTTTTTATTAAGTCAACCTGTTTTGTGCTAGTGGGAGAATATGATCTTTAATCAAGTGGCTAAATTTAGTTGACTGCTACAGAATGGATAGTTCACTATAATAATGTGTAAGTGTAGATACTCCCCAACAGAAACATGACTGGAAGGTGTGTTTATCGGGGATAAGAAGATTTTTAGCAATAGGCAACTTGAATAATATCTGCACAAAGAAACGATAAGCATACTTTTTAAATAACATAAAAAATCACAAAAAATGATATTGCAACCAATAAAAACTCTTATGGATTGATAATATGCCTTTGTCTAAACCAATAAATAATTTTGTAAGTGCGATTAGAGATGCATTTACGGGCGATTGTTGTAAACACAGACGTAGTGATAATAAAAATCAAATGGCGTCTGGGAGGAAAATAACAGTCCTCAGTCGTGATAATATCACTTCCCCTCCTGGCAAACAAAAAATATCAGATGGTTTATCATGCGGTACAACAACCTCGGCACATTTACTAAATGTAAAATCAACAGTAGCTTTTACACAAAACATAACATCAGATATGGCGACATCTCCGTCTTTATCGGTAAAACGTTCAACCCCCCCGCTTACGACATTAACGACTCGCAGGGAATTTATGACCAAACGACACCTTCCTCCACCAGTCCCTGCCCGGCCCTCTAAGTCAACTCTTGCCGCATTTATGAATCGTAATGTAGCAGTGTCAGGAGGAAAGGGGCTCCCTCCACCAGTTCCTCCCCGGCCCTCTAAGTCGACTCTTGCCGCATTTATGAATCGTAATGCAGCAGTGTCAGGACGAGATGTGCCTTTGTCAGCGTTGATAAAACCGTCGAGCCCGCAATCAGTTTTTTCTGATTCTGTGAGTTCGTCACGGCTGGAATTAAAAAAACAAATAATAAAAGCTCTTGACCTGGATTATTGGCAAGGCTCCGGTGGTGAGATAATGCCATTAGTTCTAATAGATTTTTATAAACGCCATAACATTAATATTAATATATATTTGAATCATTGCAAAGTGAATAATTTTGATAAAAAAGCAATAAATTTAATTAATGCCGGCAATCATTATAACGCCTTGACCATGAACAGTCGTGGTAATATTGAGCGGATAGATGTGCCCGGTGATGGAAATTGTTTATATCATGCTGTGGTTAAGTCTCATCAAATAACAAGAAAACCAAAACCATATGGTAATGAATTACAAAAAGATAAGCCTGAATGGTGTATCTTAAAAGAGTCTTTAAAAACTCATTTTGATAAGGATTTTGATCAGTTTGTAGAACAGGTAAAATGTATTTTAATTTCTGAAAATACACATGAAGCAAACAAAATACTCGATAAGGTAGCTCAGTATTCAGGTGTTAAATGAAATATTTGACTCCCTGAATTGATACATCAAAGGTATAAAAATAACCCTTCGTTTAAATAATAGTGCTGCCAAAAATCTCGATATCAACGCTGATGTGGCACCTGAAAGGACGCAGGACAATCGGACTCTACAAGCGATTTCCGCATATCAGGAAGAAGTTATGGGGAAACCATTTTGGGTCTCCAGACTATTTGTCGATACGGTAGATATGAGCGAAGAAATTATCAGACGTTATGTGAGACATCATGAAAAGATGGAACAAATACACGAACAGCAAATGGAGTTGCTGAAGTAGAACACGAAATATGACCATCGCCCCCTAATAGGGGGCATTCTGAAAGGCCACCTCCTCAGGAGGTGGCCTTTTACTGAGTATAAGTTTCAATGCGGCTAGTAATTATTTACTCAGAGAGATCATATATTAATGATTCTGAAATCCCACAAAGGTTATGCAAGTTTTGTGTATCTAGCTTGCAATGATTTGCACCAACTAAAATAACGCCACTGGTGGCTTTTTTTATTTTATTAAATGAGATAGCCATACCTTCATTACGCTCTTTAACTTTTTCTATTATGCTTTTCTTTCTCGATATTTCATTGTCTATTAAATTTATTTCTACGCAATGCATTCTCGCAAATAAAATTAATGTAGGTAAAGAGATTTCATTATCTTTACTGCCAGTAATGGCTGAGCAATCTGAAGAGAACTCATTGAACAACGGATCCTTTATTAGATCATCATATTTTCGATCATTTAAATACATACTAAGCTTCGTTCGTTCATCCCCTCCAAACAGATCACATGTAAAATCAGGAAATTCAAGATAAATATTATTAACCTTTCCTGTTTCAATTAATTTTATTAAAAAAACTCTAGCGTTTGCGCGATCATGTCTTTCGCAAACAATAATATTGTCTCTGTCAATATTTAATATTGCATCCGATAATAATTTATTTTCCCGTTCTGAGAATGGCATGGACATTGTTAAGTTCATGGGGATGGTAGTGGTTACGTCATGAGTTTTTTGATATATGAGGGAATTTCTTATACTACTGTTGACACTAAGCATACATATAAACTATTTGGCTGGATTTTGTTCTCTGTTTACCTGTTAAATAATTATACACGTCATTAAGATAAATACAAAAAATGTGCGGTTACGGACATGCGATATAGATAATTCAAAACTTCCTTATTGCTTTAATGTTTTTTTGCTGGAGCCATTTCTTCGGTTAGATGTTACTGCTTAACCAGATAATAGCTAAATTTATTATCCAATATAATTATTATTCCCCCTTAATGCTTTGAGTGTTTTTTTGTAATGTTTTAGAAATAACTTTATATTGTTATGTCCTGCATATACTAAACATATGCGCCACTACGTACACAATGTTGATGTGGAATAAATTTTCTCAGGAGGTTGCTGGAAAATCACAGCGTGAGCCAGGAGAGGGGTTATCAGCTCAACCTGCCGATAAATTGAGAGACGTGCAGTCGGAGAGAAGTATTTTGAAAATGAGAAAGATTGGTAAAAAGTTGACTATGCGAAATAGAATATCGACATGTAGTTTGATACAAGGCATTCTAAAACGATTTCAAATAGATAAACAATTAAGCTCAAATTGTTTGCAATGCTTTATTTTGTGTGTGTCAAATGATTCAGTATTCCTTTTAATAAAGATACGAATTGAATACCATGCATCCATACCACCAGAGAAACTGAAGTACTTGGGGTATGGGCTGCGCAACAACTCGGGACTTTTCTTTGGCAGTATGTTCGTCGGCAATTACTTTAATTTTTTGCGTAAGATTTTCCTTAAACATAACACGATGTCTGTGTTCTGTTGATGAAATATCCGGTTTAAGTGGGGCAGCTACGATGTAATCATATTCAATTAGTTGCCCAATACAATTATTTGAGGTTATATTTTACGGTCTGGCGGGATTCGACTTCTAACAGTAAGTAAAAAGGATGTATAATGATAAATGGTATTTCTCAGCTGAATTCAGCTCAGCCAAATACGGTTCAACCAAATACAGAGCAGCAAAATTCAGCTTTGTTAGCTTTGAAATCAGTGTTAGAGGTAAGTTATTACCTGGGTAATAACTGGCTTGATCAGTCATGGACTGGGCGAATATTAAACTACTTAGGTTTAGGCCAATGTTATTCAGAATATAAAATTGATGACCAAAGATTGTTGGATATATTGAATATATTAAGACCGATATTACCAAAGTGCAATGAAGCAGGAAAAACACAGGCAAGTTTTGCTGATGACTCGAAACTAGTCATTTCGGTCAAAAAAAGTGAGCTGATTGAAATAACAATTATAACACCTGAAAGGAGAGATATTTCTGTATCTCTTGAACGAAGTAAACAAGATTGTTTATTAAAATCATTACCTGTTGCTTTGCATATGCCATATATTCAAAAACATCATTCTTTACCAGAAATGGAGATTAATGGACCTGATGATATGAGGTTTTTGTGTAACTTTGCTGCAAAGCTTTCAACAGCAATAGTTCCTTACAGTGAGAAAACAAATCCCCTTTCTGGTATGAGTCCCCTGAACTCTATATATGCAGACACGTTCAGAGGGCTTGGAAATTCAGACGTATCTATTAATGGCGTAAAATTATCTCGAGAAGCACAACAACTTCTTTGTCATTTTATTGGTCTTAAAGATACAGGCTCCTCTCCTCCCTTAAGTATCATAAATAGAGGTATTAGTTATGATAAGGCTGTGGAGATGGTAGTTAAAAGTAATGCTGGAGAAGAACAGAAGGAGCGCTTGACTGCGGTGTTGTGTCAGCCTGAATTTGTTGCTGCTATATGTTCCTCTTTCTATCAATCATTTACTGTTCCTGCTTTTTTGTTAATGCATGAGCGAATATCTCTCGCGCGTCAGCATTTCGCAGAGAAATTATTAAATTTACCAAATGCACATTTTAGTATAAATATATCGAGTTCTTCAGAGGGGGGACTCTATGTTTTTAACAATGTGGGAACCTGCATCATGGCTTCAGAAGATAGAGATAATGTTGTCGGTGTATTAACTATGAGAACATCTTATGAAATACCTTTGGGTACAAAGTGTGAAATTCCCGAGCTTGTTCGAGTAATTAAACCTACGTATAGCGCATCTGAAGCGTATTCGAGGCGTTGATA
>NZ_BBMY01000008.1 GCF_000759775.1 Escherichia albertii NBRC 107761 = DSM 17582 | reverse complement strand
CACCCATATGACCAAATATGAAATAATCGGCACCTTCTATTTTATTTATATTGCCTTTTAGCGAGTTCTGAATGCGGTCAACAGGCCAGAGTAATTCTTTCTCCGCTAGCTCTTTGCCAAATTGATATTTATTACCCGGGTAATCAGCATGGACTATGACGTATTTTATTTTTTCGTCGTTAATTTCGATGATATGCGGTAATTGCCGAAAGCGTAATAACAGGTCGATAGCCTCTTTTTGTTCTGGATTGCTAAGCCCAAAGAACCAGTCGCCGCCGCTGGCTAACCACATATTGCCATCGCCAGTAGCGAACGCATCAAGGGCCATTGCTTCGTGGTTGCCTTTAACCGAAGTAAACCAGGGCTGGTTTAACAGGCGTAGAACGTTAAGACTCTCCGCCCCACGATCAATATTATCGCCGACAGAAATAAGTAAGTCAGTTTCGGGACAAAAAAGTAGTTGATGTAAGCGGGATTGTAATAATTGATAGTTACCATGAATATCACCAACGGCCCATATATGGTGATAGTTATAAGCATCAATTTTTTGATAGCGTGTAGATGGCATGGTTTTATCCTATAAAATAAGAACTACTATTATACAGGGTATTTTTTATTTGAGTTGTAAAATGGAGGAAATAATCCCGACAGCATTTTGCTATCGGGATTAAATATTACACCAGACTCTTCAACCGATAAATCCACTCCAGCGCCTGACGTGGGGTCAGTGAATCTGGATCGAGGTTTTCCAGCGCTTCGACCGCTGGTGAGGTTTCTTCTGGTACTGACAGTAAAGACATTTGCGTACCATCCACTTGCGTAGCGGCGGCGTTCGGCGAAATGCTTTCCAGCTCACGCAGTTTTTGCCGCGCGCGCTTAATAACCTCTTTCGGAACGCCCGCCAGTGCAGCAACCGCCAGGCCGTAGCTTTTGCTCGCCGCGCCGTCCTGTACGCTGTGCATAAAGGCGATGGTGTCGCCGTGTTCCAGCGCATCGAGATGCACGTTGGCCACGCCTTCCATTTTCTCTGGTAGCTGCGTTAGCTCGAAATAGTGGGTGGCGAACAGCGTCAACGCTTTAATCTTATTCGCCAGATTTTCTGCGCACGCCCACGCCAGCGACAGGCCATCGTAAGTGGACGTTCCGCGCCCAATCTCATCCATCAACACCAGACTTTGCTCGGTGGCGTTATGCAGAATATTGGCGGTTTCGGTCATCTCCACCATAAAGGTTGAACGCCCGGATGCCAGATCGTCTGCCGCGCCTACGCGGGTAAATATACGGTCGATCGGGCCAATCTCGACTTTTTGCGCCGGTACGTAGCTGCCGATATAGGCCATCAGCGCAATCAGCGCAGTCTGGCGCATATAGGTACTTTTACCGCCCATGTTCGGGCCGGTGATGATCAACATGCGGCGCTGTGGCGACAGATTCAGCGGGTTAGCGATAAACGGCTCGTTCAGTACCTGTTCAACCACCGGATGGCGGCCTTCGGTAATACGAATAGCGGGTTTATCAATAAAAGTCGGGCAGGTGTAGTTCAGGGTATAGGCCCGTTCCGCTAGGTTAACCAGTACGTCAAGTTCTGCCAGCGCGTTCGCACTCTGTTGCAACGCTTCCAGGTGTGGCAGCAACAGGTCGAACAGCTCTTCATAAAGCTGTTTTTCCAGTGCCAGCGCTTTGCCTTTTGAGGTGAGAACTTTATCTTCGTACTCTTTTAGTTCTGGAATAATGTAGCGTTCGGCGTTTTTCAGCGTCTGACGGCGCATGTAGTTAATAGGTGCCAGGTGGCTTTGCCCACGGCTGATCTGAATGTAGTAGCCGTGCACCGCATTAAAGCCAACTTTTAACGTGTCCAGCCCGGTACGTTCGCGTTCGCGCACTTCCAGACGTTCCAGATAATCAGTCGCGCCATCAGCCAGCGCACGCCATTCATCCAGTTCTTCGTTATAACCCGTGGCAATAACGCCGCCGTCGCGAACCAGTACCGGCGGCGTATCGATGATTGCCCGCTCCAGCAGGTCGCGCAGTTCGGCAAACTCGCCCATCTTCTCACGCAGCGCTTGTACCGGGGCGCTATCGACACCTTCCAGTTGCGCGCGCAGTTCTGGCAGTTGCTGGAAGGCGTGACGCATACGCGCCAGATCGCGCGGGCGAGCGGTACGCAATGCCAGACGTGCCAGAATACGTTCCAGATCGCCAACCTGACGCAGTACCGGCTGTAACTCGGCGGTGAAATCCTGCAATGCGCCAATAGTCTGCTGGCGCTCAAGCAACACGCGGGTATCGCGCACTGGCATATGCAGCCAGCGTTTCAGCATACGGCTGCCCATCGGCGTGACGGTGCAGTCGAGTACAGAAGCCAGCGTATTCTCCACACCGCCTGCCAGATTTTGGGTAATTTCCAGATTACGGCGCGTTGCGGCGTCCATAATGATACTGTCCTGCTGACGTTCCATCGTAATAGAACGGATATGCGGCAGAGTCGTGCGCTGGGTATCTTTCGCATATTGCAACAGGCAACCGGCAGCGCAAAGGCCGCGCGGCGCGTTTTCGACGCCAAAACCAACCAGATCGCGGGTGCCAAATTGCAGGTTTAATTGCTGGCGCGCGGTATCGATTTCAAACTCCCATAGCGGGCGACGACGCAGGCCGCGACGACCTTCAATCAGCGACATCTCGGCGAAATCTTCCGCATACAGCAGCTCCGCTGGATTCGTACGTTGAAGTTCTGCCGCCATCGTTTCACGGTCCGCCGGTTCGCTCAGACGAAAACGCCCGGAGCTGATATCCAGCGTGGCGTAGCCGAACCCCTTACTGTCCTGCCAGATAGCCGCCAGCAGGTTGTCCTGGCGCTCCTGTAACAGGGCTTCATCGCTAATAGTCCCTGGCGTGACGATACGGACAACTTTACGCTCAACCGGTCCTTTGCTGGTCGCTGGATCGCCAATTTGCTCACAAATCGCGACGGATTCGCCCTGATTCACCAGTTTGGCAAGATAGTTTTCCACCGCATGGTGTGGAATGCCCGCCATTGGAATCGGTTCGCCAGCAGAAGCGCCGCGTTTGGTCAGCGAAATATCCAGCAGTTGCGACGCTCGCTTTGCGTCGTCATAAAACAGCTCGTAAAAGTCGCCCATGCGATAGAACAGCAGGATCTCCGGGTGCTGGGCTTTCAGCTTGAGATACTGCTGCATCATTGGGGTATGGGCGTCTAAATTTTCTATTACACTCATGGGGTTAAGTCCAGTTCCCTGATGTTAAATGTGGTGTGATGGTTTTTATTTTCGTTGTGATCACATAAGGCGCACATGATACCGGAGTTAATCATTTCAGGGGAAGACGCGAAAGGTGAGTTCTTGATGTCGGTTCCGGGAAAGAGGCTGCTTTGCCGCTTTTACGGGGTGAGTATGAAGAGGGAACGCAAAATTTCCCGGTTTGAGAAACCTTCTCCTTTCGAGCCATAGTCCCTTTTATGATTAAGTTGTAATATAAATGCACCTTAAAAGTATGGAGGCAGCATGTCCGGCAAGCGTATCTCTCGTGAAAAACTGACGATTAAAAAAATGATCGATCTTTACCAAGCGAAATGCCCGCAGGCGTCAGCAGAGCCGGAACATTACGAGGCGTTGTTTGCTTACGCGCAAAAGCGGCTGGATAAATGTGTGTTTGGCGAAGAGAAACCGGCCTGTAAGCAGTGTCCGGTGCACTGTTATCAGCCTGCGAAGCGTGAGGAGATGAAGCAGATTATGCGCTGGGCGGGACCGCGCATGCTGTGGCGTCATCCGATCTTAACCGTGCGTCATCTGATTGATGACAAGCGTCCGGTACCGGAGTTGCCGGAAAAATATCGTCCAAAGAAATAAATTTGCCGAAGAGCCATACTCTCCGGCAAATACGGGGCTTACGCTTTGGTCGCAATCAGGATTGCTGATGCTTTGATCAACGCAATGACGCGCGAGCCAGTGGTGAGTTTCATTTCATCCTGACTTTCATTTGTTACCACCGCCACAATTTCAAAACCTGCATCCGTTTTGATATGGACAGTCGCGTTTACTGCGCCTTCGGTGATTTTCGACACGCTGCCGGCAAACTGGTTGCGGGCAGAGAATTTCAGTCCACAATCTTCTGTTGCCAGCGTTACCCACGGTGCTTTAATCAGAGCAATCGCTTCTTTTCCTGTTGCCAGCCCCAGAGCCTGTTGGCTGCTGTGGGTGACAATTGCTACCAGTTTTGCACCGCCAGCCAGCGTCAGTTCTACTTCATCATTTACTGCGCCCATTGCCACTGCGCTAACTGTTCCGGTTAATTGATTACGTGCGGAAACTGCCATACTGCCTCCTTTCATTGAATGTTGATTGAGTATAACCGGGTCTGTTAAACCAATGCAGCTTTATCTATTCCCAGCCGCTTCATCCGTGATAGCAACGTGGTACGTTTCAGTCCCAGACGCTGTGCTGCGCCTTTCGGTCCGGCAACCACGCCATTAGTCTCTTTTAATACGCGAACGATTAATTGATATTCATCTTCGCCTTCTTGCGCAACCACCGTTGCCGCAGGTGGTGTTTCAGGCTTTGGCAGTGTGATATCCGGCAAAGAGAGTTGCAGCACGTTGCCACGCGTCAGTAGAACAGCACGCTCGATGACGTTTTCCAGCTCGCGCACGTTGCCCGGCCACTCCATATTGCTCAACGCCCGTAACGTTTCGGCAGGAATACTGTCGATATTGCGTCCCAGGCGGCGGGCAATCTTGAAGGTAAATGCTTTCGCCAGCAATGGAATATCTTCCGGGCGCTCGCGCAACGGCGGCAGGTGAATCGGGAAAACATTCAGTCGGTAATAAAGATCGCTACGGAATTCACGATCAGCGACCATTTTTTTCAGATCGCGGTTAGTTGCGGCGATTAAACGTACGTCAGTCTGAATGATTTTGTTGCTGCCGAGGCGTTCGAACTCTTGTTCCTGCAAGACGCGCAGCAGCTTCGGCTGTAATTCCAGCGGCATATCGCCCACTTCATCAAGGAATAGCGAGCTTTTATCCGCCAGTTCAAAGCGGCCAATACGTTGCGTGCTGGCGCCGGTAAAGGCGCCGCGTTCGTGACCAAACAGATCACTTTCCAGCAGCCCGGCAGGCATGGCGGCGCAGTTCATTTTCACCATCCGCCGATTATTGCGACCACTCAAATTATGGATTGCGCGGGCAATCAGCTCTTTACCGGTGCCGGTTTCACCGAGGATCAGCACGGTACTGTCGCTTTGCGCCACCATTTCAACTTGCTTAAGCACGCTATACATGGCTTCGCTGCGACCAATAATCTCACCAAATTCACTATCGACGTTGTTGAGCTGTTCGGTCAGGGCAAGGTTTTCATCAACCAGCCGCTCTTTCAGGCGATGGATTTCCTGATAGGCGAGAGCGTTATCGACGGCAATCGCCACACGTTCGGCAATCTGGCGCAGTAAATTCAGGTTGGTGGTGGTAAAGACTTTCTCTTCACATTGCGCCAGCTTCAGTACGCCCAGCATGGTGTCGCCAGACATCAGCGGTAACAGGCACAAAGTTTGAATCTGGTTGCCCCAGGTGTCGAATAACATGCGTTCGTAGGGGGCCAGATTATCCCGCTCATGGAGATTAATCAGCAGCATCTCTTTGCTTTTAAACACACGCTCGGTGAGTGTTCCGGCTTCATCGACTTCGCTCTGTTCGTGGGCAGGATGCTGTTTATCAAGATAGTGGGTGGAGTAGATGTTGAGTTTATTTTTGCGGTGGCTACGTAAGACGATGCTGATATCGTCAATGTTGAAGTAGTAGTGGATCTCTTTCGCGACTTCGCTGACCAGTTCGTCCATGTCCAGGCGGGAAAGTACCGCGTTGGTGATGGAAACCAGAATGCGGAAGTTGTCGCGTTCCCGGCATAACAACTCGTAGTCGACATTGTTGACGACGCGATTCTGAATTTGTTCGGTGACGACAGAGACAATCTGCGTGAACGTTTGCAGACGATTGAACTCTTTTTCGCTCCACGGGCGATCGTCATAACGAATAAATTCACAACCGCCAAAAATATGCCCTTCCGCTGCTAGCGGCAGCAGACAATAGTGACCAAATTTAGGGTATAGCCCACCTGTCGCCAATTGCGGCCAGGTCTCACAAAATTCTTCGTAACTGCAATGCAGCGTATCAGGACGAGACAAAATGCTGCGCACCGGACCGTGCGCCAGAACGGTTTCGTCTTCGTATTTAATGGGCGTGTCCTGATCACGCGACGCGTAATAAGACGCACGTTGAGTCTGCGCTTGCCACAACACAATAGCTGCGTTGTCGGCGAGCGCAGAACGCTTTACCAGTTGCGAAAGAGCCTCACACAGCGAGGCCAGATCCGGCTGCTGTAATAGTGTCCGAGTGATGTCGAACAACCCCTGTTGTCCGAGATCACTCATCGGTGTATACGACATTTTGTTCTTCCAGGAAAGCACCGCGAAGCGGTGCAAAAGGTCATTGACTAACTACAGGAGATTTAGATTTTTATTAGCATATACGAGGCAGCGGTTCGGCGTGTGGTAAATCGAGAGTTCGTTTCACGCCATAAAGACCAGCAAGACGAACACCTTTACGTTCCACCACTTCGCCAATCAGCGCTGCATCTTGTCCCAATGGATGGGATTTCAGCGTTGCTAACACTTGCTCTGCCGCGTTGCGTTCTACTGCGATCACCAGTTTGCCTTCGTTGGCAAAGTTGAGTGCATCCAGTCCTAACAGCTCGCAAACACCGCGCACGGCAGGTTTAACGGGCAGCGCAGATTCGGAAAGTTCAATACCAAAACCACAAGCCGCTGCGAACTCATGGACAACGGCATTCACGCCGCCGCGCGTGGCATCACGCAGTGCTTTTACGCCGGGAATGTTGCGTAGCGTCTGAATCAGCGGCGTCAGTACCGCACAGTCGCTGACCAGTTCGCCATCCAGTCCCAGTTGTTCGCGCAGATTAAGGATAGTCGCCCCGTGGTCGCCGAGCGTACCGCTCACCAGCAAGACATCGCCTGCGGTCAGAGTTTGTGCGCCCCAGTGAATATTCGCCGGGATAGCCCCCATGCCCGCAGTGTTGATGAACAGTTTGTCCGCCGCGCCGCGTTGCACCACTTTAGTATCGCCCGTAACGATAGCAATGCCTGCCGCGCGGGCGGTTTCAGCCATGCTGGTGACTACCGCTTTTAGCGTTTCCATCGGCAATCCTTCTTCAAGGATAAATCCGCAAGAAAGATAACGGGGAATTGCACCGCTGACCGCAACGTCATTGGCGGTGCCGCAAATTGCCAGCTTGCCGATATTACCGCCAGGAAAGAACAGCGGGTCAATGACGTAGCTATCGGTGGAAAACGCCAGACGGTCGCCTTCCGCCACCAGTTGCGCCAGCTCAAGACGTGCCTGGTCTTCCTGTTCCGCCAGCCACGGATTGGCAAAGGCTTCCATAAACAGGCTGTTGATTAATTGTTGCATCGCCTGGCCGCCGCTGCCGTGGGCGAGTTGGATATTATTCACGCTTCACTCTCCTGCTGACGATACTGATACCACGCAGCGCACGCTCCTTCAGAAGAGACCATCAGTGCACCGAACGCGGTTTGAGGATTACAGGTATTACCAAACAACGGGCATTGATGCGGCTTACATTTGCCCGTCAACACTTCGCCACAACGTGCGCGTGGGTCATCACAAACCTGCTGCGGCGCCGGGCGGAAATGCGCTTCAGCATCGAATCGCTGATAGTCTGGTGTTAAGTGCACGCCAGAAGATTCAATGACGCCAAGGCCGCGCCATTCACTGTCGCCGTTGACGCAGAACACATCGGCAATCGCCTGTTGCGCCTGCAGATTACCCGCATCCGGTACCACCCGGCGGTACTGATTCTCTACCTTGCTGTGGTCCGCTATTTTCTGCTCTACCAGCATCACCACGCCTTGCAGTAGATCAAGCGGTTCGAAACCAGCGACCACCAGAGGACGATGAAAATCGCTGGCGATAAAATTATAGGCATCGGTGCCGATCACCATACTGACGTGACCGGGGGCCAGAAATGCATCGATACCGTTATCTGGCTGTTCCAGCAAACTGCGCAGCGTCGGGATAAGCGTAATGTGCTGGCAGAAGAAGTAAAAATTCTGCACATCGCGCGCTTTCGCCTGTTGCAGTGTGATGGCCGTGGTCGGCATGGTGGTTTCAAAACCTAAGCCGAAGAACACCACTTTGCGGGCTGGATTCTCCTGCGCCAGTTTCAACGCATCCATTGGCGAGTAGACGATGCGCACATCGGCGCCGCGCGCTTTTGCCTGCAACAGCGAACCCTGTTTTCCCGGTACGCGCATGGCGTCGCCAAAGGTACAGAAGATAACTTCAGGATGGCTGGCAATCTCCACGCAGGTATCGATTCTGCCCATCGGCAGCACGCACACCGGGCAACCCGGACCGTGGATAAACTCGACGTTTTCCGGCAGCAACTGATCGAGGCCGAATTTAAAGATGGCGTGCGTATGACCGCCGCACACTTCCATAATCCGCAGAGGAAGTTCGGCGGTGTAAGAGAGATGTGAAGCTCGTTCGCGCAGATGCTCAATTAACTGCATCACCTGTTCCGGGGCGCGATATTCATCAACAAAACGCATTATTTTTCCTCGCCATACAACAGCGCGCCGACATCCGGCTCAACGTCAAACATATTTTGTAAGGCGTCGAGAGTGTCGCGCGCTTCGGCTTCATTAATTACGCTCATGGCAAAGCCAACATGAACCAATACCCACTGACCCACGCGCGGTTGACCGTTTTCATCGCAACTGCCGACCAACGTTAAATCGACATCGCGCTGAATGCCGCAGACGTCGACTTTCGCCAGATTGCCGTCAATAGCGCGGATCTGGCCGGGAACGCCTATGCACATCGCTGTGCCTCCAGCCAGTTCAGCCACTGATCCATCCCTTCGCCGCTGGTGGCGGAAATCAGGATGATTTCAATTTCTGGATTGACTTCGCGGGCGCAGGCGATGCACTTCTCAACGTCGAAATTGAGATACGGCAGCAGGTCGACTTTGTTGAGCAGCATCAGCGAGGCGGCGGCGAACATATGCGGATATTTCAGCGGTTTATCTTCGCCTTCGGTGACAGAAAGTACGGCGACTTTGTGTTTTTCACCCAGATCGAAGCTGGCCGGGCATACGAGGTTGCCGACGTTTTCGATAAACAGAATACCGTTATTGTCCAGTGGCAGGCGCGGTGCGGCATCGGCGATCATCTGTGCGTCAAGATGGCAACCTTTACCGGTATTCACCTGAATCGCTGGCGTGCCGGTAGCGCGAATGCGTGCGGCATCGTTCACAGTTTGCTGGTCACCTTCAATAACTGCGCACGGAACGCTGTCTTTCAGGCGCATTAAGGTTTCCGTCAGCAGGGTAGTTTTACCGGAACCAGGGCTGGAAACCAGGTTGAGCACCAGCTGCTTGCGGGCTGCAAAGCGCGCGCGGTTGCGTTCTGCCAGACGGTTATTTTTGTCCAGCACATCAATTTCTACTTCCAGCATCCGACGCTGGCTCATGCCCGGCGCGTGAGTGCCCGCTTCGCCGTGACCATAATGCAGGTCTCCTTCTTCGGTCTGGCTGGGGGTAAATTCAGGCGCTTTAATACCGGTGATTTTCATTTTCGGGCGTGCCGCCGGGGCAAATGGCGCGCTACGAAACGCGGAATGAGGGTTATGTTCATCACCCTCGATATACAGGTTGCCTTCACCGCAACCACATGTTGTACACATCGCTCACTCCTGGTCTATTTCTATCCGCCGAATCTGTAAACCGTCGTCTGCCACAATGCGCAACATGTCGCCATGGCACTGTGGGCAGCGGCGGACGCGTTGGGTCAGTAGCGTCACATACTGTTGGCATGTTTCACACCAACACTCGGCCTCTTGTTCTTCGAGGTGCAGTTTACAACCTTCCGCCACGCTGTCGCGGCAAACCAGATCAAAACAAAAGGCAAGAGAGCTGGTTTCGACGCAAGAAAATGCGCCAATTTTGAGCCAGACCCCAGTTACGCGTTTTGCACCGTGTTTTGCGGCCTGCTGTTCGATCAATTCCAGTGCCCGTTGGCAGAGGGTTATTTCGTGCATATCGCCTCCCATTAACTATTGCCCGTTACAAGCAATAACTGTGCCAGTGTTGATTATCCCTGCGGTGAATAATGTCGATGATGTCGAAATGACACGTCGTCACGGCGACGAAATTCGACTTATTAATAAAAAATACATAAATAACAATAAATTAAAAGTTGGCACAGAAAATGCTTAAAGCTGGCATCTCTGTTAAACGGGTAACCTGACAATGACTATTTGGGAAATAAGCGAGAAAGCCGATTACATCGCACAGCGGCATCGTCGCCTACAGGACCAGTGGCATATCTACTGCAATTCGCTGGTTCAGGGGATCACGTTATCGAAAGCGCGTCTGCACCATGCCATGAGCTGCGCGCCAGACAAAGAACTCTGTTTCGTCCTTTTTGAACATTTTCGCATTTACGTCACCCTGGCGGATGGCTTTAACAGCCACACCATTGAGTACTACGTCGAAGCGAAAGAGGGAGGAGACAAACAGCTGATTGCGCAGGCGCAGTTGAGCATTGACGGCATGATTGATGACAAGGTCGACATCCGCAATCGCGAGAAAGTGCTGGAACACTATCTCGAAAAAATCGCTGGCGTTTACGACAGCTTATACACCGCCATTGAAAACAATACGCCGGTGAATTTAAGCCAACTGGTAAAGGGACAAAGCCCGGCTGCATGAACTGAGGCTTTGCCCGTTTTGCAGGCGTTATGCCTGTTTGGGGATGGGCGTGTCGATGAGTGTCGAAAATGACATTTCATCGGCATGTTTTCGTCAAAAATGACAATCACCTGAGGAATGCCTGGTGAATCGTTTTGTAATTGCTGACTCCACGCTCTGTATCGGCTGCCACACCTGTGAGGCCGCCTGTTCAGAGACGCATCGCCAGCACGGCCTGCAATCAATGCCGCGCCTGCGAGTGATGCTGAATGATAAAGAATCTGCGCCGCAGCTCTGTCACCACTGTGAAGATGCGCCCTGTGCGGTGGTCTGCCCGGTTAACGCGATTACTCGCGTTAATGGCGCAGTGCAGCTAAATGAAAGCCTGTGTGTAAGCTGCAAACTGTGCGGCATCGCCTGCCCGTTTGGCGCCATTGAGTTTTCCGGTAGCCGTCCGCTGGATATTCCGGCTAATGCTAATACCCCGAAAGCGCCACCAGCACCGCCTGCTCCGGCGCGTGTCAGCACGCTACTTGACTGGGTGCCGGGTATTCGCGCTATCGCCGTCAAATGCGATCTCTGCTATTTCGATGAGCAAGGTCCGGCCTGCGTGCGGATGTGCCCAACCAAAGCCCTGCATCTGGTGGATAACACCGATATCGCCCGCGTCAGCAAGCGTAAGCGTGAGCTGACCTTTAACACCGATTTTGGCGATCTCACCTTGTTTCAGCAGGCTCAAAGTGGAGAGGCTAAATGAGCGCAATTTCCCTGATCAATAGCGGCGTTGCGTGGTTTGCCGCCGCCGCTGTTCTGGCATTTCTCTTTTCGTTTCATAAGGCGCTGAGCGGCTGGATTGCCGGGATTGGCGGCGCTGTCGGTAGCCTGTACACGGCTGCCGCGGGTGTTACCGTGCTGACTGGCGCGGTTGGCGTGAGCGGCGCGCTTTCGCTGGTGAGTTTCGATATTCAAATCTCTCCGCTTAACGCGATTTGGCTGATTACGCTCGGCCTGTGCGGTCTGTTTGTCAGCCTCTACAACATTGACTGGCATCGCCACGCGCAGGTGAAATGCAACGGCTTGCAGATCAATATGTTGATGGCTGCCGCCGTGTGCGCCGTTATCGCCAGCAACCTGGGTATGTTCGTGGTAATGGCAGAAATTATGGCCCTGTGCGCGGTGTTCCTCACCAGCAACAGCAAAGAGGGAAAGCTGTGGTTTGCACTGGGACGTCTTGGCACGTTGCTGTTGGCGATTGCCTGCTGGCTGGTCTGGCAGCGTTACGGCACGCTGGATCTGCGCCTGCTGGATATGCGTGTGCAGCAACTGCCGCTCGGTTCCGATATCTGGCTGCTCGGCGTGATTGGCTTCGGCTTGCTGGCCGGGATTATCCCGCTGCACGGTTGGGTGCCGCAGGCTCATGCCAACGCCTCTGCGCCAGCCGCTGCCCTGTTTTCCACGGTGGTGATGAAAATTGGCCTGCTGGGCATTTTAACCCTGTCGCTGCTGGGCGGTAACGCGCCGCTGTGGTGGGGAATTGCGCTGCTGGTGCTCGGTATGATCACCGCATTCGTCGGCGGCCTGTATGCGCTGATGGAACACAACATCCAGCGTCTGCTGGCTTACCACACCCTGGAAAATATTGGCATCATCCTGCTGGGGCTGGGTGCTGGCGTAACGGGTATCGCGCTCGAACAACCGGCGCTGATTGCTCTTGGCCTGGTCGGTGGTCTGTACCATCTGCTTAACCATAGCCTGTTCAAAAGCGTGCTGTTCCTTGGCGCGGGCAGCGTCTGGTTCCGTACCGGTCATCGCGATATCGAAAAACTCGGTGGCATTGGTAAGAAAATGCCGGTTATCTCCATCGCCATGTTAGTCGGGCTGATGGCAATGGCTGCGCTGCCGCCGCTGAACGGTTTTGCCGGGGAATGGGTTATCTACCAGTCCTTCTTCAAAATGAGCAATAGCGGGGCATTCGTTGCTCGTCTGTTCGGGCCGCTGCTCGCCGTGGGTCTGGCAATTACCGGGGCGCTGGCGGTGATGTGTATGGCGAAAGTTTATGGCGTCACTTTCCTTGGCGCGCCGCGTACCAAAGAAGCAGAAAACGCAACTTGTGCGCCGTTCCTGATGAGCGTCAGCGTAGTGGCGTTGGCGATTTGCTGTGTGATTGGCGGTGTCGCTGCGCCGTGGTTGCTGCCGATGCTGTCGGCTGCGGTGCCTCTGCCACTGGAACCTGCTAACACCACCGTTTCTCAACCGATGATCACGCTGCTGCTGATTGCCTGCCCGCTGCTGCCATTCATCATTATGGCGATTTGCAAAGGCGACCGTCTGCCGTCGCGTTCCCGCGGTGCGGCCTGGGTGTGCGGCTATGACCACGAAAAATCAATGGTGATTACCGCTCATGGCTTTGCCATGCCGGTGAAACAGGCTTTTGCTCCGGTGCTGAAATTGCGCAAATGGCTGAATCCGGTGTCGCTGGTACCGGGCTGGCAGTGCGAGGGGAGTGCGTTGCTGTTCCGCCGGATGGCGCTGGTTGAACTGGCGGTACTGGTGGTGATTATTGTTTCACGAGGAGCCTGAGAATGAGTGTTCTATATCCGTTAATTCAGGCGCTGGTGTTATTTGCCGTTGCGCCGCTGCTCTCCGGTATTACCCGTGTGGCGCGTGCCCGTCTGCATAACCGTCGCGGGCCGGGCGTGTTGCAGGAGTATCGCGACATTATCAAACTGCTGGGCCGCCAGAGCGTTGGCCCGGATGCTTCCGGCTGGGTGTTCCGCCTGACGCCGTATGTGATGGTGGGCGTCATGCTGACTATCGCTACTGCGCTGCCGGTGGTGACCGTCGGTTCTCCGCTGCCGCAACTGGGTGATTTGATCACCTTACTGTATCTCTTCGCCATTGCGCGTTTCTTCTTTGCTATTTCCGGTCTGGATACCGGTAGCCCGTTTACCGCTATCGGCGCGAGCCGTGAAGCGATGCTGGGCGTGCTGGTCGAACCGATGCTGCTGCTTGGCCTGTGGGTTGCCGCGCAGGTTGCTGGTTCCACCAATATCAGCAACATCACCGACACCGTTTACCACTGGCCTCTGAGCCAGAGCATCCCGTTGGTGCTGGCGCTTTGTGCCTGTGCATTCGCCACCTTTATCGAAATGGGCAAACTGCCGTTCGACCTGGCGGAAGCTGAGCAGGAGTTGCAGGAAGGTCCGCTCTCTGAATATAGCGGCAGCGGCTTTGGCGTCATGAAATGGGGTATCAGCCTGAAACAGCTGGTGGTGTTGCAGATGTTCGTCGGGGTGTTTATCCCGTGGGGACAAATGGAAACCTTCACTGCTGGTGGACTGCTGCTGGCGCTGGTGATTGCCATCGTCAAACTGGTGGTCGGCGTACTGGTTATCGCGCTGTTCGAAAACAGCATGGCCCGTCTGCGTCTTGATATTACTCCGCGCATTACCTGGGCCGGGTTTGGCTTTGCATTTTTAGCGTTCGTCTCCTTGCTGGCGGCGTGATTAAAGAGAGTTTGAGCATGTCTGAAGAAAAATTAGGTCAACATTATCTCGCCGCGCTGAATG
Organism: Escherichia albertii NBRC 107761 = DSM 17582; assembly: GCF_000759775.1. GTDB lineage: Bacteria > Pseudomonadota > Gammaproteobacteria > Enterobacterales > Enterobacteriaceae > Escherichia > Escherichia albertii. The sequence goes on along the minus strand of NZ_BBMY01000008.1, from coordinate 21,473 downwards.
AGGCATTTCCGGGCGTCGTGCTGGACCACGCCTGGCAGACCAAAGATCAGCTGACCGTGACCGTGAAAGTGAACTATCTGCCGGAAGTGGTGGAGTTTCTCTACTACAAACAGGGCGGCTGGCTGTCGGTGCTGTTTGGTAACGACGAACGCAAACTGAATGGTCATTACGCTGTTTACTATGTGCTGTCGATGGAGAAGGGCACCAAGTGTTGGATTACTGTTCGCGTCGAAGTTGACGCCAATAAACCAGAATATCCGTCCGTGACGCCACGTGTTCCGGCGGCGGTGTGGGGCGAGCGTGAAGTGCGCGATATGTACGGTTTGATTCCGGTTGGGCTGCCGGATGAGCGCCGTCTGGTGCTGCCGGATGACTGGCCGGATGAACTCTACCCGCTACGTAAAGACAGCATGGATTATCGTCAGCGTCCGGCGCCGACCACCGATGCTGAAACCTACGAGTTCATCAACGAACTGGGTGACAAGAAAAACAACGTCGTGCCGATTGGCCCGCTGCACGTCGCTTCTGACGAACCTGGCCATTTCCGTCTGTTCGTCGATGGCGAAAACATTATCGACGCCGACTACCGCCTGTTCTATGTCCATCGCGGCATGGAAAAACTGGCGGAAACCCGCATGGGTTACAACGAAGTGACTTTCCTTTCCGACCGTGTGTGCGGGATCTGCGGCTTCGCCCACAGCACCGCTTACACCACCTCGGTGGAAAACGCGATGGGGATTCAGGTACCAGAACGCGCGCAGATGATCCGCGCCATTCTGCTGGAGGTGGAACGCCTGCACTCGCATCTGCTCAACCTCGGCCTTGCCTGCCACTTCACTGGCTTTGACTCCGGCTTTATGCAGTTCTTCCGCGTGCGTGAAACCTCCATGAAAATGGCGGAGATCCTCACCGGTGCGCGTAAAACCTACGGTCTGAACTTGATCGGCGGGATTCGTCGCGATCTGCTGAAAGATGACATGATCCAGACCCGCCAGCTGGCGCAGCAAATGCGTCGTGAAGTGCAGGAGCTGGTGGATGTGCTGCTGAGCACACCGAACATGGAACAGCGCACCGTTGGCATTGGTCGTCTGGACCCGGAAATCGCCCGCGATTTCAGTAACGTCGGCCCGATGGTGCGCGCCAGTGGTCACGCCCGCGATACCCGCGCCGATCACCCATTTGTCGGTTATGGCCTGCTGCCGATGGAAGTTCACAGCGAACAGGGCTGTGACGTCATTTCGCGCCTGAAAGTGCGTATCAACGAAGTCTATACCGCGCTGAACATGATCGACTACGGTCTGGATAACCTGCCGGGCGGTCCGCTGATGGTGGAAGGCTTTACCTACATTCCGCACAGTTTTGCGCTGGGCTTTGCCGAAGCGCCGCGTGGCGATGATATCCACTGGAGCATGACCGGCGACAACCAGAAGCTGTATCGCTGGCGTTGTCGTGCCGCGACCTACGCGAACTGGCCGACCCTGCGCTACATGCTGCGTGGCAACACCGTTTCCGATGCGCCGCTGATTATCGGTAGCCTGGACCCTTGCTACTCCTGTACCGACCGCATGACCGTGGTCGATGTACGTAAGAAGAAGAGCAAAGTGGTGCCGTACAAAGAACTCGAGCGCTACAGCATTGAGCGTAAAAACTCGCCGCTGAAATAAGGAATCGCCATGTTTACCTTTATCAAAAAAGTCATCAAAACCGGCACGGCGACTTCGTCTTATCCGCTGGAGCCGATTGCGGTTGATAAAAACTTCCGTGGTAAGCCAGAGCAGAACCCGCAGCAGTGCATTGGCTGTGCGGCCTGCGTCAATGCCTGCCCGTCAAACGCCTTAACGGTTGAAACCGACCTCGCCACTGGTGAGCTGGCGTGGCAGTTTGACCTTGGGCGCTGCATCTTCTGTGGGCGCTGCGAAGAAGTCTGCCCGACAGCGGCGATCAAACTGTCGCAAGAGTACGAACTGGCGGTGTGGAAGAAAGAAGATTTCCTGCAACAGTCCCGCTTCGCGCTGTGCAACTGCCGCGTCTGCAATCGTCCTTTCGCCGTCCAGAAAGAGATCGACTACGCCATTGCGCTGCTTAAGCACAACGGTGACAGCCGCGCGGAAAACCACCGCGAAAGCTTTGAGACTTGCCCGGAATGTAAGCGCCAGAAATGCCTGGTGCCGTCCGACCGTATTGAACTGACTCGCCATATGAAAGAGGCCATCTGATGAGTAATTTATTAGGCCCCCGTGACGCCAACGGCATTCCGGTCCCGATGACGGTGGATGAATCCATCGCCAGCATGAAGGCGTCGTTACTGAAAAAAATCAAACGTTCTGCCTACGTTTACCGCGTGGACTGCGGTGGCTGCAACGGCTGCGAAATCGAAATTTTCGCCACGCTTTCGCCGCTTTTCGATGCAGAACGCTTCGGCATTAAAGTCGTTCCGTCTCCGCGTCATGCGGATATTTTACTGTTTACCGGCGCGGTCACCCGTGCAATGCGATCCCCTGCGCTGCGTGCGTGGCAGTCCGCGCCGGACCCTAAAATTTGTATCTCCTACGGTGCCTGCGGCAACAGCGGTGGGATCTTCCACGATCTCTACTGCGTGTGGGGCGGTACAGATAAAATCGTCCCGGTGGATGTCTACATTCCGGGGTGCCCGCCAACGCCTGCCGCCACGCTGTACGGCTTTGCGATGGCGCTCGGTCTGCTGGAGCAGAAAATTCACGCTCGTGGACCCGGTGAACAGGATGAGCTGCCGGCAGACATTCTGCATCCTGATATGGTGCAGCCGCTGCGTGTGAAAGTGGATCGCGAAGCACGCCGCCTGGCGGGTTATCGTTATGGTCGCCAGATTGCCGATGACTTCCTGACGCAGTTAAGCCAGGGCGAAGAGCAGGTTGCACGCTGGCTGGAGGCGGAGAACGATCCACGTCTGAGCGAGATTGTCAGCCATCTGAATCATGTTGTTGAAGAGGCGCGTATTCGATGAGTGAAAAGGTGGTGTTCAGTCAACTGAGCCGTAAATTTATTGATGAGAACGATGCCACGCCCGCCGAGGCGCAGCAGGTGGTCTATTACAGCCTGGCGATTGGTCACCACCTTGGGGTTATCGATTGCCTGGAGGCGGCGCTCACCTGCCCGTGGGATGAATATCTGGCATGGATTGCGACACTGGAGGCGGGCAGTGAAGCCCGCCGTAAAATGGAAGGCGTGCCGAAATACGGTGAGATCGTCATCGACATTAACCATGTGCCGATGCTGGCCAATGCATTCGACAAAGCCCGGGCAGCGCAAACTTCGCAGCAGAAGGAATGGAGTACAATGCTGTTAAGTATGCTGCATGATATTCATCAGGAAAACGCCATCTATTTGATGGTGAGGAGACTGCGTGACTGACGTTTTACTCTGTGTTGGCAATAGCATGATGGGCGATGATGGCGCAGGCCCGCTGCTGGCGGAAAAGTGCGCCGCCGCGCCGAAAGGTAACTGGGTGGTGATTGACGGCGGTAGCGCGCCGGAAAACGACATCGTCGCCATCCGCGAATTGAGTCCGACACGGCTGCTGATTGTCGACGCCACGGATATGGGGCTAAACCCCGGCGAGATCCACATTATCGACCCGGATGACATCGCCGAGATGTTTATGATGACTACCCATAACATGCCGTTGAACTACCTTATCGACCAGTTGAAAGAAGACGTTGGTGAAGTGATTTTCCTCGGCATTCAGCCGGATATCGTCGGCTTTTACTACCCGATGACTCAGCCGGTTAAAGATGCGGTGGAAACGGTGTATCAGCGGCTGGAAGGCTGGGAAGGAAATGGCGGCTTCGTGCAGTTAGCGGTGGAAGAAGAGTAGTTCTTCATTAAGGAATTCAGGGAATTGAAAATCAGGACAGGGATGTGCGCTTTTTTATTGGGCTTTGTGCTGCCTGCGCAGGCCACAGGTTTTACCGAGTATCTGCCGATGAGCGACAGCGAATACGCTCATAAACGGTCGCTGAAACCTCTTTTAACCCTGCCTTATGATGCCGATCAAAACTGGCATTTTAGAAAAGTGGGCGTTGCTGGCGTAACGCTTGAGAAGATGCCAAATGAAGAGGATTACTGGCAATTAACCGCAAAGACCGTGCCGGTAAATCCTGGTTTGTGCCTGTGGGTGTGCTGCAAAATATGGCGGGTAATGCGCAATTTTACCGTGCTGACCTCGATCGTAATGGCATTCAGGATTTGGTTATCTGGCGAGGAGTTTCGGGAAACGGGCTGGCGCCTTCCTCGTTTTTAATCCTGATGACCTTTAATCAGCAAGGTCGCCCGTGTGTTTTCCAGGTCGATGGTTTTTACACCGCAAACGAAACTGGCGTTGATGATTTGCTTGATTTACAAGGCAATGGTCACTCGCAATTGCTGGACATGCAGTTTGATTCCGGTTACTGGATAACCAGTTTGTATCAGGTAAAAGAGGCCAAATGGCAGCGTGTTCATGGCTGGTTTGGCAAGTTAAGCTATCCCGCACTCACGCGTTTTACCTATACCTCCAACCGTAAACTTGTCATTAAACCTGTCGCCGGACGTAACCCGCAAGCGAAAGATCTGGCGCTGACACAGCGTTGTTTAATAAAGGGCGATGTGCTTGATGGGGTGAATCAGAACTGATGGCAAACGCTAAATTGCCCGATGCGCTACGCTTATCGGACCTACCTGGTTCGTGAAATGTGTAGGCCGGATAAGGCGTTCCCGCCGCATCCGGTAGAGTTGTTTACTCTAAATTTTCCCCATTACTGGCAATTACTTTTTATGCTGGCAACGATAAAACATTCATCAGAAAACGGATTATCTCTGCCTTACTACGATAAATACTGTCATCACATGTCATCGTCACTTGTGTCGATGACATCGCTATGGTCGTATTGTGGAAAAATATTTTCCTTAAATAATAATAAGTTAAAAACTGGCATGATTTATGAATGTATCGGCGCATTAACTGTCATAGCTGGAGAATTTGATGAACCGTTTCATCATTGCTGACGCGAGCAAATGTATTGGTTGCCGTACTTGTGAAGTGGCGTGCGTGGTTTCTCATCAGGAAAATCAGGATTGCGCATCGCTGACCCCGGAAACATTTTTACCGCGAATCCATGTCATTAAAGGTGTAAACATTTCCACGGCGACAGTCTGCCGTCAGTGTGAAGATGCACCGTGCGCTAACGTCTGCCCGAATGGTGCTATCAGCCGTGATAAAGGGTTTGTTCATGTGATGCAGGAACGTTGCATTGGTTGCAAAACCTGCGTTGTGGCTTGCCCGTATGGCGCGATGGAAGTGGTGGTGCGTCCGGTGATTCGCAATAGCGGCGCGGGGTTGAATGTACGTGCCGACAAAGCAGAGGCCAATAAATGCGACTTATGTAACCATCGTGAAGAAGGCCCGGCATGTATGGCGGCTTGCCCGACCCATGCGCTGATTTGTGTCGATCGTAATAAACTTGAACAATTGAGCGCAGAAAAACGCCGTCGCACGGCGCTGATGTTCTAAAAATCTTACAGAACTGTTCTGGCATCAAAGGAATTCCCGCAAATATTCGTAGAATACGGGGCGGGCGGTATCGCCGACCTGTGACTGCCGGATGCGACGCGCTCGTGTCCGGCTGGGCGGGTTACGCAATTCATGATGGCGGGAATAACTCAATGGCAAAAAACACATCTTGCGGTGTCCAACTGCGTATTCGTGGCAAAGTGCAGGGCGTCGGTTTTCGTCCGTTTGTCTGGCAACTGGCACAGCAATTAAATCTTCACGGCGATGTCTGTAATGACGGCGATGGCGTGGAAGTTCGGCTGCTGGAAGACCCGGAAACGTTTCTTGCCCAACTACATCAGCATTGCCCACCGCTGGCGCGTATTGATAGCGTCGAGCGTGAGCCGTTTATCTGGGCGCAACCTCCCGCTGATTTCACTATCCGCCAGAGTGCAGGTGGCGCCATGAATACGCAAATTGTTCCCGATGCCGCCACTTGCCCTGCTTGTCTTGCCGAAATGAATACCCCTGGCGAGCGGCGTTATCGTTATCCGTTTATCAACTGTACCCACTGTGGCCCGCGTTTCACCATTATTCGCGCGATGCCTTATGACCGCCCGTTTACCGTGATGGCGGCGTTTCCGCTGTGTCCGGCCTGTGATAAAGAGTACCGTGACCCGCTCGATCGTCGCTTTCATGCCCAACCGGTGGCCTGCCCGGAGTGTGGCCCGCATCTTGAATGGGTAAGTCATGGTGAACATGCGGAACAAGAGGCGGCATTACAGGCAGCTATCGCACAGTTAAAAATGGGCAACATTGTCGCCATCAAAGGGATTGGCGGATTCCATCTCGCCTGCGATGCACGTAACAGTAACGCGGTGGCGACACTTCGGGCGCGCAAACATCGCCCGGCGAAACCGCTGGCGGTTATGTTGCCAACGGCAGAAGGTTTACCGGAGGCTGCGTTTCAGTTACTCAACACGCCTGCCGCGCCGATTGTGCTGGTGGATAAAAAATACGTTCCTGAATTGTGTGACGATATCGCTCCTGGTCTTAACGAAGTCGGGGTGATGTTGCCTGCGAACCCGCTCCAGCATTTGCTGTTACAGGAATTGCAATGCCCGTTGGTGATGACTTCCGGCAACCTGAGCGGTAAACCACCGGCTATCAGCAACGAACAGGCACTGGAAGATTTGCAGGGCATCGCCGACGGATTTTTATTGCATAACCGCGACATCGTGCAGCGGATGGATGATTCGGTGGTGAGCAAAAGCGGCGAAATGCTGCGCCGTTCGCGAGGGTATGTACCGGACGCGCTGGCTTTACCTCCGGGCTTTAAAAATGTCCCGCCTGTGCTGTGTCTTGGCGCGGATTTAAAAAATACCTTCTGCCTGGTACGCGGTGAACAAGCGGTGTTGAGTCAGCATTTGGGCGATTTAAGTGATGATGGCATCCAGATGCAGTGGCGCGAAGCGTTACGCCTGATGCAAAACATCTATGATTTCACTCCGCAATTCGTTGTGCATGACGCGCACCCGGGCTATGTCTCCAGCCAGTGGGCAAGCGAGATGAATCTGCCGACACAAACGGTGCTGCATCATCATGCCCACGCGGCGGCGTGTCTGGCAGAACACCACTGGCCTTTGGATGGTGGAGATGTCATTGCTTTGACACTCGACGGTATTGGGATGGGGGAGAACGGCGCGTTGTGGGGCGGCGAGTGCCTGCGGGTGAACTATCGTGAATGCGAGCACCTGGGCGGCTTGCCTGCGGTGGCGCTTGCTGGTGGCGATCTGGCTGCAAAGCAGCCGTGGCGTAACCTGCTGACACAGTGTCTGCGCTTTGTGCCGGAGTGGCAGAGCTACCCTGAAACGGCGAGTGTGCAACAGCAAAACTGGAGCGTGCTGGCGCGGGCCATTGAGCGTGGAATCAATGCGCCGCTGGCGTCATCGTGCGGGCGTTTGTTTGATGCCGTAGCGGCGGCACTGGGCTGTGCGCCAGTGACGTTAAGTTATGAAGGTGAAGCGGCTTGTGCTCTGGAGGCGCTGGCGACTTCGTGCCACGGAGTGACGCATCCGGTGACGATGCCGCTGGTGGACAATCAACTGGATCTCGCCACTTTCTGGCAGCAGTGGCTGAACTGGTCGGCTCCGGTTAATCAACGCGCGTGGGCGTTCCATGATGCGCTGGCGCAGGGTTTTGCCGTGATGATGCGTGAGCAAGCCACGATGCGGGGTATCACTACGCTGGTGTTCAGCGGCGGAGTTATTCATAACCGTTTGCTGCGTGCACGTCTGGCGCATTATCTTGCTGATTTTACGTTGCTCTTCCCGCAGAGTTTACCGGCGGGCGATGGTGGATTGTCTCTGGGGCAGGGGGTTATTGCTGCGGCGCGTTGGGGGGCGGGGGAAGTCCAGAACGGATAAAACCTGTTGCATTTGGACACTATTGCCGGATGCGGCGTAAACGCCTTATCCGGCCTACACATACGCCCCGTAGGTTGGATAAGACGCGTCAGCGCCGCATCCGACATTTTGGGCACAGTAGCCGGATGCAACATAAACGCATGATGTGATCAACACATGCGTTCCCCGTAGGTCGGATAAGATGCGTCAGCGTCGCATCCGATATTTTGGGCACAGTAGCCGGATGCGACATGAACGCATGATGTGATCAACACATGCGTTCCCTGTAGCGCTCCCCGTAGGTTGGATAAGACGCGTCAGCGTCGCATCCGACATTGCGCCTACACCAGCAATGTTTTCAACAATCCAAACGCCTCTTTCATCCGATCCTCACTGACCACAAAGGCGCGAAGCTGGTCGGTATCGTCAACGCCGCGCGCCACCATTCCCTGGCGTTCGGTATTAATCTGCCAGCGTAAATCCTGACGCTGGGTTTCTCCTGCCAGATGCAGCGGTAACTCCGGCGTTTTGATTTTTACCAGCATGGCGGGAAGTTTCAGCGGTGTGTTATTGCCGAGAAGATTTTTTGCCAGCACCATCGCGCTAAGTTGAATCGGCTGGAGGAACGGCAATACCTGACCGTTAATTTCCGCGCAATCGCCCAGTGCGTAAATCTCGGCATTACTGGTTTGCAGATAACTATCGACGCAAACGCCGCGATTAATCGTCAGCCCGGCGCGTCGTGCCAGGGCGGTTTCCGGGCGCAGTCCGGTGGCGGCAATTACCGTATCCACTTCGATGCTGCGCTGGCGGTCCAGCGTTGCCTGAATACCAGTGTCTGTTTTTTCCAGCTCTAATAACTGAGATTTCAACAGCAGATGAACGCCCATCTCCGTCAACCGATGCTGCAAGCGGCTGCTGACTTCCGGTGGCATTAACGACGCCAGAATACTGGCAGCGTTGTCGATTAGCGTGACCGCTTTTCCAGCCCGACAAAAATCCATCGCCAGTTCGCTACCAATCAAACCACCGCCGACAATCAACACACGTTGCGCTTCCTGCAGTTGTGTTTCACAGGCCCTGTACTCTTGCTGACTATTTAACGTCAGCATTAACTCATGCCCGGGCACCGGCGGGACAAAGGCGCTGGCACCGGTTGCCAGCACTAACTTGTCGTACTGCCACTGATTATTCTGGCTTTTCACCATATGGGCTTCGGCATCAATATCTGTCACCCAGGTGTGTGGAAACAGGCGCAGATTGAACTGTTCGGCAAATTCACCTGCTGTCTGGCGGGTCAAATCGTCGGCACGTTGCCCCTGACTGATCACATGACTGAGGTCTGGTTTGTTGTACTCGTCCATGCTGTCGGCGGCAATCAGGGTTAATGGAATACTGGCGTCCTGTTTGCGAATATTTTTCACCAGTTGGCGGGCGGCGAAGCCCGAACCAATGATCACAATGCCGTTGCTCATTTTGCCTCCGATGCCAGTTCATCAAAGACATCTTTGCCGAGGGAACATTCCGGGCACAGGAAGTTATCCGGGACTTCACTCCACGGCGTTCCTGGTGCGACGCCCTGCATTGGCTCGCCTTTTGCCGGATCGTAAATCCACTGGCAGACGCTGCATTGCATCCGAGGGCCGAGATCAGCCGTTGTGGTGGCGCAGGTTTCTTCTTTAACCACCGTATTCACGGTGTTCTGCGGCAGCGGCGTGAGCGCCCACTGACGGGCGATTTCACGACCGTGTTCACGACATAATTCCAGTGCGTCCTGGTCCGGTCGCCATTTGGCTTTCAGGCTGAGTGACATTTCGAAACCAGCATCCTGCAAACGCGTAGAAAGACGGTCAACTGCACCGCCGCTCCAGCCGTGAGAGCCGAAAGCACTGGCGCGTTTGTTACGAAAGCGCAATCCGGTCATCTCCTCCACCAGCCCGGCGATTTTCGGCATCATTACGTTATTCATGGTGGAAGTACCGACCAGCACGCCTTTTGAGCGGAAGACATTGGTTAGGATTTCGTTTTTATCGCTTCGGGCAACGTTGAAGATTTTCACCGCTACGCGTGGGTCGGTTTCCGTAATCCCCTGGGCGATAGCATCGGCCATCATGCGGGTATTATTCGACATGGTGTCGTAGAAAATGGTGATCCTGTCTTCCTGATAATCCGCCGCCCATTTCAGGTACAACTCGACAATTTGCGTCGGGTTATCGCGCCATACCACGCCGTGAGAGGTCGCTATCATATCGACTGGCAAGTTAAAGCCCAGAATCTCGTTGATTTTCGGCGTTACCAGGCGGCTGAACGGCGTCAGGATATTGGCGTAGTAACGTTGGCACTGTTCGAAAAGTTCGGTCTGATCCACTTCATCGTTGAACAGATGTTCGTCGCAGTAGTGCTGACCGAAAGCATCGTTGCTGAACAGTACCGCATCGCCTGTCAGGTAAGTCATCATGCTGTCCGGCCAGTGCAGCATCGGCGTTTCGACAAAAATGAGCTGTTTGCCGTTACCGATATCCAGCGTGTCGCCGGTTTTTACCACGTTGAAATTCCACTCAGGGTGATGGTGATGACCATTTATCGAGTCGATAGCGTTGGCTGTACAGTAGATCGGCGTATCGGGAATTTGCGCCATCAGTTCGGTCAGCGCCCCGGCGTGGTCTTCTTCTGCATGATTAATCACGATGAAATCGATATCCGCCAGATCGATTTCATTACGCAGATTCTGCACAAATTCGCGGCTGAATTTATGGTCGACGGTGTCGATCAGCACGTTTTTTTCTTCGCGGATGAGGTAGCTGTTGTAGCTGCTGCCGCGCAGCGTTTTATATTCCGTGCCGTGAAAATCGCGTACTTCCCAGTCACGTTGACCCACCCAATGAATGTTATTTTTCACCACAATAGACATAGCAACCTCAATTTATTCAGCGTGTTCTAAAAAGATGTCTTGCTGATTGCAGATTGCGTGCCAATTTTTTATCTAATTGTTTTTAAATAATAAATTAATTTATGCTCATTAATTGGTAGTCAAAATGACTATCAATAGAATGGTCGATATGACAATATCTGTAGTCAAATTGACAGTGAGGCAAAGATGAGTTTTTCCGTTGATGTGCTGGCGAATATCGCCATCGAATTGCAGCGCGGGATTGGTCATCAGGATCGTTTTCAGCGCCTGATCACCACGTTGCGTCAGGTGCTGGAGTGTGATGCGTCCGCGTTGTTGCGTTACGACTCGCGGCAGTTTATTCCGCTCGCCATCGACGGGCTGGCGAAAGATGTGCTCGGCAGGCGCTTTGCGCTGGAAGGTCATCCGCGGCTGGAAGCGATTGCCCGCGCCGGGGACGTGGTACGCTTTCCCGCAGATAGCGAATTGCCCGATCCCTATGACGGTTTGATTCCCGGACAGGAGAGTCTGAAAGTTCATGCCTGCGTTGGTTTGCCGTTGTTTGCCGGGCAAAACCTGATCGGCGCATTGACGCTGGACGGGATGCAGCCCGATCAGTTTGATGTTTTCAGCGATGAAGAGTTACGGCTGATTGCCGCGCTGGCGGCGGGGGCGTTAAGCAATGCGTTGCTGATTGAACAACTGGAAAGTCAGAATATGCTGCTGGGTCATGCCGCGCCGTTTGAAGCCGTGAAAGCGACGCAGATGATTGGTTTGTCCCCTGGCATGATGCAGTTGAAAAAAGAGATTGAGATTGTAGCGGCGTCCGATCTCAACGTTTTAATCAGCGGTGAGACGGGAACCGGTAAGGAGCTGGTGGCGAAAGCGATTCATGAAGCCTCGCCGCGGGCGGTGAATCCGCTGGTCTATCTCAACTGTGCCGCACTGCCGGAAAGCGTGGCGGAAAGTGAACTGTTCGGGCATGTGAAAGGGGCGTTTACTGGCGCTATCAGTAACCGCAGTGGGAAGTTTGAAATGGCGGATAACGGCACGCTGTTTCTGGATGAGATTGGCGAATTGTCGTTGGCATTGCAGGCCAAGCTACTGCGGGTGTTGCAGTATGGCGATATTCAGCGCGTTGGCGATGACCGTAGTTTGCGCGTGGATGTGCGCGTGCTGGCGGCGACTAACCGTGACTTACGCGAAGAGGTGCATGCAGGGCGATTTCGCGCCGACTTGTTCCATCGTCTGAGCGTCTTTCCGCTTTCAGTGCCGCCGCTGCGTGAGCGGGGCGATGACGTCATTCTGCTGGCGGGGTATTTTTGCGAGCAGTGTCGTCTGCGGCTGGGGCTTTCCCGCGTGGTGTTAAGTGCCAGTGCGCAAAATTTACTGCAACATTACAGTTTTCCGGGGAACGTGCGCGAACTGGAACATGCTATTCATCGGGCGGTGGTGCTGGCGAGAGCGACCCGCAGCGGCGATGAAGTGGTTCTTGAGGCGCAACATTTTGCTTTTCCTGAGGTGACGTTGCCGTCGCCAGAAGTGATGACAATGCCCGTCGTTAAGCAAAACCTGCGTGAAGCGACAGAAGAGTTCCAGCGTGAAACCATTCGCCAGGCACTGGCACAAAATCATCACAACTGGGCCGCCAGCGCGCGGATGCTGGAAACCGACGTCGCCAACCTGCATCGGCTGGCGAAACGTCTGGGATTGAAAGATTAAATTATTCCGGCCTGATAGAAATCCTGCAGGTTAATTGCGCCGGTGAGTTTGCCGTTTTCATCCACTACCGGTGCGGCGGTGATTTTGCGCTTCATCAGGATTTCTTTGGCGTCGATGGCGCGGCTTTGTGCCTGCAACGTGGTGCCGCCGACCGTCATCGCTTCATTGACTGGCGTGGTGAGTGCGCCGCCGCCAACCAGCCAGCGACGTAAATCACCGTCGGTAAAGACGCCTTTCACCAGTTGTTGATCATCGCACACTGCCACCAGACCTAAACCGGTGCGACTGAGTTCCAGCATTGCGTCCATCACGCTGGCATTTAACGCCACCTGTGGGATGGCGTCATCACTGCGCATCAGATGATGCACTTTGTTCAGCAAGCGAGCGCCCAGTGCCCCAGCTGGGTGGGAGCGGGCAAAATCTTCTTCATTAAAACCGCGCGCCTGCATGACCGCCATCGCCAGCGCGTCGCCCATCATCAGGGTATTGACGGTGCTGGAGGTTGGCGCAAGGTGCATCGGACAAGCTTCGCGTTCGACGGAAATATCCAGCACTGCTTTTGCCGCTAACCCCAGCGGTGAGGTCGGTTTGCCGGTCATTGCCAGCAAGGTAATTGATTTGTCTTCCAGACGCGGAATAATCAGATCCAGCTCTTTTGCGCCACCGGAGTAAGAGATAAACAGCATCACATCGCGGCTTTCAATCATCCCCAGATCGCCGTGCAGTGCCTCTGCCGGATGGACAAAAAAGGCAGGTGTGCCGGTGCTGGCAAGCGTTGCGGCGATTTTCTTACCAATGTGGCCCGATTTGCCAATTCCCGAAACCACCACTTTGCCTTCGCAGTGCAGGATGATATTGGCGGCGCGAACAAAATCATCGCCCAGACGTTCTGGTAAACGGCTTGCTTCCTGCAACTCCAGCATTAACGTCTGACGTCCCGCGTTCAGTAGTGCTTCACTCATTGCTCTCTCCGGTTAAGGTCCATTCCTTTTTCCAGCCAGGGATTGATGGCCGGGGTGAGCGCACATTATCCAATGCCATGGGAGGTGAAACAACTTATGTGGGTTTGGTTACAACATTCGTGAAGAAAAAAGATGTGCCAAAAGAAAACATCTGAGAGAAATAGAGTGCTGAAAACAGACTACCGCTTCCTTGTGCGGGGCGGGATGCTTTACCATACTTGCCCCTGGTTGAATTTGTTAAATGGACCCCTCATGTTCAAGCGTCGTTATGTAACATTGCTTCCCCTTTTTGTGTTGCTTGCCGCCTGTAGCAGCAAGCCAAAACCGACAGAGACTGAAACGACCACTGGAACGCCGTCCGGCGGCTTCCTGCTTGAGCCGCAGCACAACGTGATGCAGATGGGTGGTGACTTCGCCAATAACCCGAATGCTCAGCAGTTCATCGACAAAATGGTGAACAAACACGGCTTCGATCGTCAGCAGTTGCAGGAAATTCTCTCCCAGGCGAAACGTCTGGATTCGGTACTGCGGCTGATGGATAACCAGGCGCCAACCACATCGGTGAAGCCGCCATCTGGCCCGAACGGCGCATGGTTGCGCTATCGCAAAAAATTTATTACCCCGGATAACGTGCAAAATGGCGTGGTTTTCTGGAATCAATATGAAGATGCACTGAATCGCGCGTGGCAGGTGTATGGTGTTCCACCGGAAATTATCGTCGGGATTATCGGCGTTGAAACCCGTTGGGGACGCGTGATGGGGAAAACTCGCATTCTCGATGCGCTGGCAACGCTGTCATTTAATTACCCTCGCCGCGCGGAATATTTTTCAGGTGAGCTGGAAACCTTCCTGCTGATGGCGCGCGACGAGCAGGACGATCCGCTCAATCTGAAAGGTTCCTTTGCAGGTGCGATGGGTTACGGTCAGTTTATGCCATCGTCTTACAAACAATATGCGGTGGATTTCAGCGGTGACGGGCATATCAACCTGTGGGATCCGGTTGATGCCATCGGTAGTGTAGCGAACTATTTCAAAGCGCACGGCTGGGTGAAAGGCGATCAGGTGGCGGTGATGGCAAACGGTCAGGCGCCAGGCTTACCGAATGGTTTCAAAACCAGGTACAGCATTTCACAACTTGCCGCAGCTGGACTAACGCCGCAGCAGTCGCTGGGGAATCATCAGCAGGCCAGCTTGCTGCGTCTGGATGTTGGCACCGGTTACCAGTACTGGTATGGTCTGCCGAACTTCTACACCATCACCCGTTACAACCACAGCACCCATTACGCAATGGCGGTCTGGCAGTTAGGACAAGCCGTGGCGCTGGCGCGCGTGCAGTAACTATTTGCAAGAGGGAGGTTAAACTTCCCTCTGTTATCTTACTGTTTATTCGAATGGCGTAATTGCTTGATTTTTTTCGACAGCGATATCGCATATCCCAGGCAGACAACGCCTAACGCAGCCTGACCGAAGTCAAAAGGTTCAAGATAGCCAGAAGATAAAACTTTACATATCACGGAAATCAGTGCGCTGATGCCGCCAATGATGACCCACATACGCATTTGTGTGGTTTGTTTGAGCACGTTTTGTGGGGGGTTATCCGTTTTCTTTATTGCCATTGCTATTCTCTCCCTGTGAATACATATCAATGTGAACGCGGCATGGTAGCGCTTTTTCTTTACCGATTGGCCGCAACAGTCTTTTTTCGGAACGCGACTCGTAAAATGAATCGCTCGTCCCCATCTTTTGCGGGAAAGTGCTATCTTGTCCGGCATAAATTTTTGACTGACAGAGGTTGTGATGATTGACAGTGAACTGATGCAGTTAAGCGAACAGGTTGGGCTGGCGCTGAAAGCCCGTGGCGCAACCGTAACAACTGCTGAGTCTTGTACTGGCGGTTGGGTAGCGAAAGTGATTACCGATATTGCCGGCAGTTCCGCCTGGTTTGAACGTGGATTCGTCACCTACAGCAACGAAGCCAAAGTGCAGATGATCGGCGTACGCGAAGAGACGCTGACGCAGCATGGCGCGGTGAGTGAACCTGTCGTGGTGGAAATGGCGATAGGTGCACTGAAAGCGGCTCGTGCTGATTATGCCGTGTCTATCAGTGGTATCGCCGGGCCAGATGGCGGCAGCGAAGAGAAGCCTGTTGGTACGGTCTGGTTTGCTTTCGCTTCTGCCAGCGGCGAAGGCATTACTCGCCGGGAATGCTTCAGCGGCGACCGTGATGCGGTGCGTCGTCAGGCGACGGCGTATGCATTACAGACGCTGCGACAACAATTTCTACAAAACACTTGATGCTGTATGAACATACAGTATAATTGCTTCAACAGAACATATTGACTATCCGGTATTACCCGGCATGACAGGAGTAAAAATGGCTATCGACGAAAACAAACAGAAAGCGTTGGCGGCAGCACTGGGCCAGATTGAGAAACAATTTGGTAAAGGCTCCATCATGCGCCTGGGTGAAGACCGTTCCATGGATGTGGAAACCATCTCTACTGGTTCGCTTTCACTGGATATCGCACTTGGGGCAGGTGGTCTGCCGATGGGCCGTATCGTCGAAATTTACGGACCGGAATCTTCCGGTAAAACCACGCTGACGCTGCAGGTGATTGCTGCTGCCCAGCGCGAAGGTAAAACTTGTGCATTTATCGATGCTGAACACGCGCTGGATCCAATCTATGCTCGTAAACTGGGCGTCGATATCGACAACCTGCTGTGTTCCCAGCCGGACACTGGCGAACAGGCGCTGGAAATCTGTGACGCCCTGGCGCGCTCTGGCGCAGTAGATGTTATCGTTGTTGACTCCGTAGCGGCACTGACGCCGAAAGCGGAAATCGAAGGTGAAATCGGCGACTCTCACATGGGCCTTGCGGCACGTATGATGAGCCAGGCTATGCGTAAGCTGGCGGGTAACCTGAAGCAGTCCAACACGCTGCTGATCTTCATCAACCAGATCCGTATGAAAATTGGTGTGATGTTCGGTAACCCGGAAACCACTACCGGTGGTAACGCGCTGAAATTCTACGCCTCTGTTCGTCTCGACATCCGTCGTATCGGCGCGGTGAAAGAGGGCGAAAACGTGGTGGGTAGCGAAACCCGCGTGAAAGTGGTGAAGAACAAAATCGCTGCGCCGTTTAAACAGGCTGAATTCCAGATCCTCTACGGCGAAGGTATCAACTTCTACGGCGAACTGGTTGATCTGGGTGTGAAAGAGAAGCTGATCGAGAAAGCTGGCGCGTGGTACAGCTACAAAGGCGAGAAGATCGGCCAGGGTAAAGCAAATGCGACTGCCTGGCTGAAAGACAACCCGGAAACCGCGAAAGAGATCGAGAAGAAAGTACGTGAGCTGCTGCTGAGCAACCCGAACTCAACGCCGGATTTCTCTGTAGATGACAGCGAAGGCGTAGCAGAAGCTAACGAAGATTTTTAATCGTCTTGTTTGATACACAAGGGACGTATCTGCGACTTTGAGACGGATGACAAACGCAAAATTGCCTGATGCGCTACGCTTATCAGGCCTACATGTTCTCTGCAATGTATTGAAGTTGCACGGTTTGTAGGACGGATAAGGCGCTCACGCCGCATCCGGCATAAACAACGCGCACTTTGTCAGCAAAACCTGGGTCGCATCTGCGGCCCTTTTGCTTTTTAAGTTGTAAGGATATGCCATGACAGAATCCACACCCCGTCGCCCGGCATATGCTCGTCTGTTGGACCGTGCGGTGCGCATTCTGGCGGTACGCGATCACAGTGAGCAAGAACTGCGACGTAAACTCGCGGCACCGATTATGGGCAAAAATGGCCCGGAAGAGATTGATGCCACGGCAGAGGATTACGAACGCGTTATCGCCTGGTGCTATGAACATGGCTATCTTGATGACAGCCGCTTTGTCGCACGTTTTATTGCCAGCCGTAGCCGCAAAGGCTATGGTCCGGCGCGAATCCGTCAGGAACTGAACCAGAAGGGCATTTCCCGCGAAGCGACAGAAAAAGCAATGCGTGAATGTGACATCGATTGGTGCGAACTGGCTCGTAACCAGGCGACACGAAAATATGGTGAACCGCTGCCAGTTCTCTTTTCAGAAAAAGTTAAGATCCAGCGTTTTCTGCTCTATCGTGGCTATCTGATGGAGGATATCCAGGAAATTTGGCGAAATTTTGCTGACTGAACGCATACGGGATTTTACTTCCCAGTCAAGAAAACTTATCTTATTCCCACTTTTCAGTTACCAGCCGGGCGGTTAACGACGCGCTACTGTTGGTAACGATATTTCGTTAGCTTGATTTCAGGATAATTATGAGCAAGAGCACCGCTGAGATCCGTCAGGCGTTTCTCGACTTTTTCCATAGTAAGGGACATCAGGTAGTTGCCAGCAGCTCCCTGGTACCCCATAACGACCCAACTTTGTTGTTTACCAACGCCGGGATGAACCAGTTCAAGGATGTGTTCCTTGGGCTCGACAAGCGTAATTATTCCCGCGCAACGACCTCCCAGCGCTGTGTGCGTGCAGGTGGTAAACACAACGACCTGGAAAACGTCGGTTACACCGCGCGTCACCATACCTTCTTCGAAATGCTGGGCAACTTCAGCTTCGGCGACTACTTCAAACACGATGCCATTCAGTTTGCATGGGAATTGCTGACCAGCGAAAAATGGTTTGGCCTGCCGAAAGAGCGTCTGTGGGTTACCGTCTATGAAAGCGACGACGAAGCCTACGAAATCTGGGAAAAAGAAGTCGGTATCCCGCGCGAACGTATTATTCGCATCGGCGATAACAAAGGTGCGCCATACGCATCTGACAACTTCTGGCAGATGGGTGACACTGGTCCGTGCGGCCCGTGCACCGAAATCTTTTACGATCACGGCGACCACATTTGGGGTGGGCCTCCGGGAAGCCCGGAAGAAGACGGCGACCGTTACATTGAGATCTGGAACATCGTCTTCATGCAGTTCAACCGCCAGGCAGATGGCACGATGGAACCGCTGCCGAAGCCGTCTGTAGATACTGGTATGGGTCTTGAGCGTATTGCTGCGGTGCTGCAACACGTTAACTCTAACTATGACATCGACCTGTTCCGTACGCTGATCCAGGCGGTAGCGAAAGTGACCGGCGCGACTGATCTGAGCAACAAATCGCTGCGCGTAATCGCTGACCACATTCGTTCTTGTGCGTTCCTGATCGCGGATGGCGTAATGCCGTCCAACGAAAACCGTGGTTATGTACTGCGTCGTATCATTCGTCGCGCAGTCCGTCACGGCAATATGCTCGGCGCGAAAGAAACCTTCTTCTACAAACTGGTTGGTCCGCTGATCGACGTTATGGGCTCTGCGGGTGAAGACCTGAAACGCCAGCAGGCGCTGGTTGAACAGGTGCTGAAGACCGAAGAAGAGCAGTTTGCCCGCACGCTGGAACGCGGTCTGGCGCTGCTGGACGAAGAGCTGGCGAAACTTTCTGGCGATACGCTGGATGGCGAAACCGCTTTCCGTCTGTACGATACCTACGGCTTCCCGGTTGATCTGACGGCTGACGTTTGCCGTGAACGCAACATCAAAGTCGATGAAGCCGGTTTTGAAGCGGCAATGGAAGAGCAGCGTCGTCGCGCGCGCGAAGCCAGCGGCTTTGGTGCGGACTACAATGCGATGATCCGTGTCGACAGCGCTTCTGAATTTAAAGGCTATGACCATCTGGAACTGAGCGGCAAAGTGACCGCGCTGTTTGTCGATGGCAAAGCGGTTGATGTTATCAACGCAGGTCAGGAAGCGGTTGTCGTGCTGGATCAAACGCCATTCTATGCGGAATCAGGCGGCCAGGTTGGCGATAAAGGCGAACTGAAAGGCGCTAACTTCTCCTTTGCGGTGGAAGATACGCAGAAATACGGCCAGGCGATTGGTCACATCGGTAAACTTGCTGCGGGTTCTCTGAACGTGGGCGACGCGGTGCAGGCTGATGTTGATGAGGCTCGTCGCGCTCGTATTCGTCTGAATCACTCCGCAACGCACCTGATGCACGCCGCGCTGCGCCAGGTTCTGGGTACTCACGTATCGCAGAAAGGTTCGCTGGTTAATGACAAAGTGCTGCGCTTCGACTTCTCACACAACGAAGCGATGAAACCAGAAGAGATTCGTGCGGTCGAAGACCTGGTGAACGCACAGATTCGTCGCAACCTGCCTATCGAAACCAACATCATGGATCTTGAGGCAGCGAAAGCGAAAGGCGCTATGGCGCTGTTTGGCGAGAAGTATGATGAGCGCGTACGCGTGCTGAGCATGGGCGATTTCTCCACCGAGCTGTGTGGCGGTACTCACGCCAGCCGCACCGGTGATATCGGTCTGTTCCGCATCATTTCTGAATCGGGTACTGCTGCAGGCGTTCGTCGTATCGAGGCGGTAACCGGAGAAGGCGCTATTGCCACCGTTCATGCAGATAGCGATCGTTTAGGCGAAATTGCACATCTGCTGAAAGGCGATAGCAATAATCTGGCTGATAAAGTGCGTTCAGTACTGGAACGTACGCGTCAACTGGAAAAAGAGTTACAACAGCTTAAAGAACAAGCTGCCGCACAGGAGAGCGCAAATCTTTCCAGTAAGGCAATTGATGTTAATGGTGTTAAGCTGTTGGTTAGCGAGCTTAGCGGTGTTGAGCCGAAGATGTTGCGTACCATGGTTGACGATTTAAAAAATCAGCTGGGGTCGACAATTATCGTGCTGGCAACGGTAGCCGAAGGCAAGGTTTCTCTGATTGCAGGCGTATCTAAGGACGTCACAGATCGTGTGAAAGCAGGGGAACTGATTGGTATGGTCGCTCAGCAGGTGGGCGGCAAAGGTGGTGGACGTCCTGACATGGCGCAAGCCGGTGGTACGGATGCTGCGGCCTTACCTGCAGCGTTAGCCAGTGTGAAAGGCTGGGTCAGCGCGAAATTGCAATAATATAAGCGTCAGGCAATGCCGCGGAGCGAATCTGCGGCATTCGCATTAACGCTATCGACAACGATAAAGTCAGGTTGAAGTTGTGTATATCGGCTAAACTTAGGTTTAACAGAATGTAATGCCATGACTGCTTAGATGTAATGTGTTTGTCATTGCTTACTTTTTGGCGTTATATGATGGATAATGCCGGGATACAGAGAGACCCGACTCTTTTAATCTTTCAAGGAGCAAAGAATGCTGATTCTGACTCGTCGAGTTGGTGAGACCCTCATGATTGGGGATGAGGTCACCGTGACAGTTTTAGGGGTAAAGGGCAACCAGGTACGTATTGGCGTAAATGCCCCGAAGGAAGTTTCTGTTCACCGTGAAGAGATCTACCAGCGTATCCAGGCTGAAAAATCCCAGCAGTCCAGTTACTAATCTTTCCGCGTCTCATCTTTAACGGTGAGACGCACCCTCAAAATTTCTCCTTCACTTCATTTTCTTTTCGCGCTACTCCCGTTCATTCAACTTAAGTCTCCACTTTTTTGTATTACTGCTATCCGCCAGACGCCCATTTTTCTGTTGATAAAACACTCTTTTTGACGTTTTTACAGACTAATTGCGCGTGAAGTGTGCAAACGATAAAAGTGTGGGAAAAATTGTTTGACTTATAAGTCTCAGAAAGTAATATGTGCGCCACGCAGCGACGATGAGCGATAAACAAGTTCTTCGAAGCACTCGTAAGAGGCGTGTGGTGAGGTGGCCGAGAGGCTGAAGGCGCTCCCCTGCTAAGGGAGTATGCGGTCAAAAGCTGCATCCGGGGTTCGAATCCCCGCCTCACCGCCATTTGCATCCGTAGCTCAGCTGGATAGAGTACTCGGCTACGAACCGAGCGGTCGGAGGTTCGAATCCTCCCGGATGCACCATCTTTTACTTGATGCGGCTTTAGTAGCGGTATCAAAAATCTGCAGTAAAGTAAGTTTCCCGATGCATCCGTAGCTCAGCTGGATAGAGTACTCGGCTACGAACCGAGCGGTCGGAGGTTCGAATCCTCCCGGATGCACCATCTCTT